>CAMDCC010000046.1 GCA_945889545.1 Bifidobacterium breve
ACGACGGCCGCCTCTTCTACGGAAAGGACGCGTTCGAAGGCCTACGCACGATGGACGCGCTCATGGAGGGCAAGCGGACGGGCGTGCTCGATCCCGAGTACGGACGCGCCCCCGGCGGGCGCGATCTCCCGGCGCGCCGTGAGCGCGACGACGAGATCGACGCCGAACCCGTCACCACGCGCTCCGATGTTGCCGCCGACGTCCCCGTGTTCGCACCGCCGTTCATCGGTGCGCGTGTGGCCAAGGGAATCGCGCTCGACGAGATCGCCGCCTACATCAACGAGACCGCTCTCTTCCGCAACCAGTGGCAGTTCCGGCCCGACAAGAAACTCGCTGAGACCGACGACGACTTCCGGGTGCGGCTTCGCCCCACGCTGCGCGACGAGCTGAGCAAGGCCCAGGCCGAAGGCACGCTCGTTCCCGCGGTGGTGTGGGGCTACTTCCCTGTGAACTCCGAGGGCAACGACCTCGTCGTGTGGACCGATACCGACCGGCGCACCGAGCGGCTCCGGTTCAACTTCCCTCGACAGCGCACCGATCGACACCTCTGCATCGCCGACTTCTTTCGGCCGGTCGAGTCGGGCGATCCCGACTTCGCGGCATTCCACGTCGCCACGATGGGGTCGCTTGCAACCGAGCGTGAACGCGAGCTGTTCGCAGCCGACCGCTACCAGGAGTACCTGCTGGTGCACGGACTCTCCGTCGAGATGACCGAAGCGCTCGCCGAGTACTGGCACCGCCGCATCCGCGAAGAGTGGGGATTCGCCGACGAGGACGGGCCCACGGTTCAGGGGCTGTTCCGCCAGCAGTACCGCGGATCGCGGTACTCGTGGGGTTACCCGGCGTGCCCGAACCTCGAGGAGCAATCCAAGCTCGACGAGCTGCTCGACCTCTCACGGATCGGCGTACAGCTCACCGAGGAGTTCCAGCTCGAACCCGAGCAGACCACCTCGGCGATCATCGTTCCCCACCCGGAAGCGAAATACTTCGTCACGTGAGCGGCGGAGTGAGCGAAGCGAGCGGAGCTCGCCAGGGAGCGAACGCCCGTGGGCCGGGTATCCCGGCCCACAGTGAGGGACCGAGATATCAGGGCGTTGACAACCTCGAAATCATGGAGGCGGCGCACCGCTATCGGGCGTTCCTGGTGGGATCGGTGACCGACGTGGTGGGGCCACCGGAGCAGGCTGGTCGGCTCCTCGACTTCGGCAGCGGCACCGGCACGATCGCTCGACCGCTGCGGGAACTCGGGTACAACGTGGTCTGCCTCGAACCCGATCCCGCGTTGCGAAGCTTGTTGACCAACGACGGGTTCGAGACGTCTTCGAGCCTCGATGACCACGAGCCCGAGTCCATCGACGCCGTGTACTCCATGAACGTCTTGGAGCACATCGACGACGATGCGGGCACGATGGCTACGCTGCACGCAGTCACGCGAATCGGCGGTCGACTCGTGCTGTACGTGCCCGCGCTCCAATCCCTCTTCTCGGCGATGGACCGGAAGGTCCAGCACCTGCGGAGATACCGCCGGCGACCACTCGAGCAGCTCGTCACTGATGCTGGCTATCGAGTCGACCGGTGCCGCTACGTCGATGTGCTTGGTGTGCCCGCGGTGCTCGCCTACAAGGCGTTCGGCAACAAGCGGGGCGACCTCAACCGGGGATCGGTTGCCACGTACGACCGCATTGGCTTTCCGGTGAGCCGTGCGGTCGACCGCATCACCGGGCGTGCGTTGGGGAAGAACCTCCTCCTCCTGGCGACTCGCCCATGACGCCTCCATCGCTCCGGACTGCTGTCCTCGTGCCATGCCACAACGAGGAAGCTTCGATCGCGACCGTGGTGGCCGACTTTCGAACATCGCTCCCCGAAGCAACGGTCTACGTCTATGACAACGCCTCCACCGACGCCACCGCCGATCAGGCACGCGCCGCCGGAGCGATCGTGCGCGTCGAGCCGCTAGCCGGGAAAGGCCGAGTTGTCCGTCGGATGTTCGCCGACATCGAGGCCGACGTCTATGTAGTGGTCGACGGCGACGCCACCTACGACGCCGCAGCAGCCGGACCCATGGTGAAGCGACTCCTCGCCGACCAGCTCGACATGGTGGTCGGACGCCGAATCGCCGACGACAGCGGCGATGGGGAGCGCGATCGGGACGCCTACCGCCGCGGGCACACACTCGGAAACCGGTTCTTCAGTCGCGTCCTGCGCGTGTTGTTCGGGTCGCAGTTCAAGGACGTGTTCTCGGGGTACAGGGTGATGTCGCGCCGATTCGTGAAGTCGCTCCCGGTCACGTCGCACGGATTCGAGATCGAGACGGAGATCACGACCCACGCAGTCGAGGTGGGGGCTGCATGCGTGGAGATCGACACCACGTACCGTGCTCGCCACGTCGACTCCGAGAGCAGCCTGCGCACCTACCGCGACGGGTTCCGCATCCTGCGCAAGAGCATTGTGCTCTTCCAAGAGCTCCGCCCCCTGCGCTTCTACACGATCCTCAGCGCAATGTTCACGGTGGTTGCGCTCGCGCTTGGCATCCGTGTGCTCATCGAGTTCATCGAGACGAGCAAGGTGCCACACTTCCCCACTGCGATCCTCGCCGCGTCGATTCAGATCACCGCGTTCGTGCTCCTCGCCACCGGCATCATCCTCAACGCGGTGGGGCGCGGACGCCGCGACGCCCGCCGCCTCGCGTACCTCACGATCCCCCATCCGACTGCCGGTGCGGAGGCCGCACATTGAAGGGACTCATCCTCTGCGGCGGCGCGGGCACTCGACTCCGTCCGATCACGCACACGAGCGCGAAGCAGCTCGTGCCGGTCGCGAACAAGCCCATCCTCTTCTACGGGATCGAGGACATGACTGCGGCGGGCATCACCGACCTCGGCATCATCGTCGGCGACACCGCCGACGAGATCATGGCGGCCGTCGGCGACGGCTCACAGTGGGGTGCCACCGTCACATACCTGCCGCAGGACGAGCCCCGCGGGCTTGCACATTGCGTACTGATCGCGCGCGACTTCCTCGGCGACGACGACTTCGTGATGTACCTCGGTGACAACCTGCTCCAACAGGGACTCACGGAGTTCGTCGAGAACTTCGAGACCGTGCGCAAGACGAAAGGTGGCCCGCCGGCCGTTGCACAGATCCTGCTGGCCCATGTGGACGATCCGCGCCAGTTCGGCGTTGCGGAGGTCAGTGATTCGGGCGAGGTCGTGCGACTCGTCGAGAAGCCCGCCGACCCGCCGTCGGACCTCGCCCTCGTCGGCGTGTACCTCTTCGACAGTCATGTGCACGAGGCCGTGCGCGCGATCGAGCCGTCGGCGCGTGGCGAGCTCGAGATCACCGACGCCATCCAATGGCTGATCGATCAAGGTCACCGCGTGGTCCACGAGGTGCTCGTGGGTTGGTGGATCGACACCGGAAAGAAGGATCCACTGCTCGAGAGCAACCGTTATCTGCTCGAGCGGCTCGAACCATCCAACCTCGGCACGATCGACGCGGCTTCAAACATCGAAGGGCGCGTGGTCATCGAGGCCGGCGCGAACATCGTCGGATCCCGCATCCGCGGCCCCGCCATCATCGGCGAACGGACGCAAGTCGTGAACAGCTTCATCGGGCCGTACACATCGATCGCCGACGACTGCGAGATCCGCGACTCGGAGCTCGACCACTCGGTCGTGCTCGAAGGCAGCAAGATCGTCGGCATCCCCGGCCTCGCCGACTCCCTCGTCGGCCGCCATGTTGAGGTCACACGCTCGGGTCAGAAGCCCGCGGCGCTCCGCCTCATGCTCGGCGACCACTCCATCATCGACCTCGAGTAGTCCACCCACCCCCGGGTTCTCGGCACGCGCCAACGCATAGGTGGGTTCAGCGTGCCGAGAATCCGCTCTTGAACCCGCTCTGCAGACGCCGCTTGGCGGTGCCGGCGATGGCGCGGGCGCGTCGGTAGGTGCGCTTCAGCGGGGATCGCTGCACGGCGAGCTCGGCCTCCGCGCGGGCACGCGAGTCGGCGACGAGCTCCGCGTTCCCTGCGCCTCGTTCCACTCCCTGCTCGAGCTCGGCCAGCACCGCATCGACGCGCTCTGGCGCGAAGCGCGCGAACGCCAGGGCCAAGTGGCCGCGCGCAAGGGCCTCGACGGTTGGCGTCTCGGGATCGGGGTACAGGCCATGCCGCTCGAACTGCGCTGCACCCGCGGACGCCGCGGCAGCAAAGCACGCAGCACCGCGCTGCGGCGACCGCTCGTGCCACATGCGGACCAAACCCAGGTTGAAGAAGATGATCGTGAGCACGGCGGGAACGTCGCTGCGCCCCACCACAAGCTCGGGGGCGTCGATGTCGATCTTGTACCGCTCGAGCAACGCGCGGCGCAGCGCGGGGAGCCCGGCACTGGCGCGGTCGAGCATGTTCTCGCTCATCGCCCACTTGAGGTGGCGCGTTGCCATCCCGAGAGCGAGCGCGGAGCCCGGAGTGGCGTCGGCCGCACGGGCATCGCAATAGCGCACGAGATCGTTCACCGCGGCTTTCGCCTCGGGCCGCACCGACTTCAACGGGCCCGGATGGTGCGCGGCGACCGCTCGCAGACTCGGGCCCACGTTCCACACCTTGGCGTGGAACCCCGCGTCTCGGAGCAGGCGCTCGAACCCATCGGCGTTCACGAGGAACTCGTGCAAACCCACCGACAGCACCGGGTACAAGGTGGTCCACGGAGTCTCGGGAGTGACCGCGTCGGCGTCGGGCGTGGTGAGCACGAGCACACCGTCGGGTGAGAGGCGGCGGCGAGCCGCGGCGAGGAACTCCCGAGGATCGGCGATGTGCTCGATCACCTCCGACGAGAAGATCACGTCGAAGCGCTCATCGGGATCGAAGGCGTCGTCGAGCATCCCCGGTCGGATATCGAGGCCCAGATCGGCCTTCCCGCGTGCTGCGGCGATGGACGGATCGAGACCGATCCCCTGCCAGTCGAACAAGAAACGGGCGAGATCGAGCGCGAAGCCGTATCCGCATCCAACGTCGAGCATCCGGGCGCCGCGCCGGAAACCTGTCTGCACGAGCGTGTCGGCGATCGTCTCGACGCCCGCGATCTGCTCGATGTAGTAGTCCCAGTCGGCATCGGTGTACATCGACGGCGGGAGCATCGCCCCCAGGACGACCGCACCACACTCCACGCACCGCACAATGTCAACGAGTTCGTCGCGCCACGGCACGTCGATCCGCGCAACACGCCGCTGGGCGCTCGTGTGAGCGCACACGGGGCACCGGAGATCGACCGAACCGCCGACCCACTCGAGCTCCATGCGCGCATCTTGGCACGGCCCCGTCCTTGCGCCGCATAGGTCCGGCGCCGGTTTCGATGCCGGTTCGATGCCGGTTCGGACGGCGGTTCGGTGGAGGTTGGATCACCGATTTCGACTAAACAAGACGTGGTGATGGCGGCGGTCGAAGAGTCCACAATCGTTGCAGGCGTATACGTCGTCGACCCAACGCTGCACGGCGACGAGCGCGGCGTGTTCGTCGAGACGTACCGGCGCGAGTGGCTCCCGCAAGGGCGCGAGATGGTGCAGGCCAACCGAGCTGATCGGCAGCAGGGATGCATCGTCGGACTTCACTACCACCTGCACCAGGCCGACTACTGGTACGTGCCGTTCGGGCGCGCGCGAGTCGTGCTCCACGACCTGCGGGTCGGGTCACCCACCGACGGAGCCACACTTGTGCTCGACCTCGGAGCCCGCGACGACGGCACCCACGACCACCGGGGCGTGTTCATCCCGCCGGGGGTTGCGCACGGGTTCGCCTCGCTCACCGACATGACGATCACGTACCTCGTCGACAACTACTACAACCCCGACGACGAGCTCGGCGTGCTGTGGAACGACCCGGCCATCGACGCCGACTGGGGCCTCACCGAGCCGATCCTCTCCAATCGCGACCAGGAGAACCCCGGGCGCGACAAACTCGAGCCCCACCTCCGCCCGCACTGGGGTCTGCGTCTATGACCCTCCGACCATGACCCTCAGGGCATGAAGCTCTTCGTCACCGGTGGCGCCGGGTTCATCGGCTCGAACTACGTCCGTCGCGTCTTGGGCCATTCCGACGACTCGGTAACGGTGTTCGATGCGCTCACGTATGCCGGCAACCTCGACAACCTGCGCGGCCTCGACGACGACCCGCGGTACACCTTCGTCAAGGGCGACATCACTGACCGCGACGCCGTGCGATCGGCGATGAAGGGCCACGATGCCATCGTGCACTTCGCGGCCGAAAGCCACGTCGACCGTTCGATCGCCTCACCCGACGAGTTCGTGCACACGAACTGCGACGGCACCAACGTGATGTGCGATGCCGCCCGGCGAATCGGTGTCGATCGCTTCGTGCACGTTTCCACCGACGAGGTGTACGGATCGATCGACGAAGGATCGTTCTCGGAGGCCGACACGCTCGATCCGAGGTCGCCGTACTCGGCATCGAAGGCCGGCTCCGACCTCATCGCGCTCTCGTATCACTCGACCTACGACGTGCCCGTGATCGTCACCCGGTCGTCGAACAACTTCGGGCCGTACCAGTTCCCCGAGAAGCTGATGCCGCTCTTCATCACCAATCTGCTCGAGGGGAAAAAGGTGCCTTTGTACGGCGACGGCCTGAACGTGCGCGACTGGTGCTTCGTGGAGGACAACTGTGCCGGGCTCGACACCGTGCTCCGAGCAGGCACCGTGGGTGAGATCTACAACATCGGTGGCGGGAACGAGATCCCGAACCGCGAGATCACCGACACGATCCTCGAGCTCCTCGGCCACGACGAGTCGATGGTCGAGTACGTCGAAGACCGCCTGGGCCACGATCGTCGCTACTCCATCACGACCGACAAGGTGCGGGCGTTGGGGTGGACGCCAGCGCGCGAGTTCAGAGACGCGTTGGAGGAGACGGTCGGCTGGTACCGGGACAACCGGTGGTGGTGGGAACCCCTCAAGGAACGGAGCACCTGAGACGTGAGAGTCCTGGTCACTGGTGCAGGTGGACAACTTGGTCATGAGTTGATCGAGGCGTTTGCCGACCACGACGTCATCGCTGCACCACACTCCGAGCTCGACGTGAGCGACCGCGATGCGGTGATCGAGGCTGTTCGCGCGAGCAACCCCAATGTCATCCTCCACGCGGCCGCGTGGACGGCGGTGGACGAGTGCGAGGGCGATCCCGACCGGGCGTTCGCAGTGAACGCACTCGGCACGCGCTATGTGGCCGAGGCCGCTGGACGCGTGAACGCACGTGTGTGCTACTTCTCGACCGACTACGTGTTCGATGGCACGAAGACCGAGCCATACACGGAGGCCGACGCCACAAACCCACAGTCGGTGTACGGGCAGTCAAAGCTGGCGGGCGAGCGCGAGGTCGCTCGGCGTAGCGATGCATTGATCGTCCGGTTGTCGTGGGTGTGCGGCTTCCACGGCCAGAACATGGTCAAGACGATCCTGCGTCTCGCCGGCGAACAGGACAAGCTCCAGTTCGTCGACGATCAGCGTGGCCGACTCACGTTCGCCGAAGACGCGGCAGCGATGGTGCGCCAACTGATCGACAACAAGCGGGCCGGCATCTTCCATGTCACCAACGGTGGCGCTGTGAGCTGGTACGAGTTCGCGCGCTCGGTCATGGAATCGGCTGGCCTCGATCCCGAACGAGTGCAACCGATCGCAACCGCCGACCTTCAGCCCGCGCGACCCGCACCACGTCCGGCGAACTCCGTGCTCGAGAACGCTGCGCTCCGACAGGCTGGCCTGCCCCCCATGCCTCCCTACCGCGAGTCGCTCGATCGCCTCGTCGCTCGGCTCATCGCGGGGTGAACACGCGATGACAGCGCCGCTCGTCCGCGCCGTCGTCGTGAACTTCAACGGCGGCGATCTCACGGTGGCGTGTCTGCGCAGCTTGGTCGCTACGGAATGGCCAGCTGGCGCGCTGGAGATCGTGCTCGTCGACAACGCGTCACGCGACGGCGTCGCCGATGCCGTGGAGCGCGAGTTCCCCAACATCCGCGTGGTTCGCAGCACGACGAACCGCGGGTTTGCAGGGGGTTGCAACCTCGGGATGACCGATCTCGGCGAGACCGCATACGTGGCACTCGTGAACAACGACGCCACGGTCGATCCCGGATGGCTGGCACCCCTCGTCGCCACGCTCGAAGACGATCCCGCACTCGGCGCCGCCTGCCCGAAGATCCTGTTGTCGGGTCGGTTCCGCGATGTCACCATCACCGCCCCGACCGTCCGGCGCGCCGGACGCGACCTCGGTGTGCGGGTGAGCCGGGCTCGCGTCGACGGCGTGGATGTGTGGGCACGCACCCAGCTGGTACGCGGCTTCTGGGGACTCGAACCAGACGGGCCCGGTCAGTGGACGATGGCGAGCGCGCAGGCCTGGCTCCCAGACGGCAGCCAAGCAGAGCTGCTGCTCGACACCGGGGGTAAGCCCGAGTGGCAGGCGGCCCCGTTTGCCGGACCACCAACATCCGTGATCAACAACGTCGGCTCGATGCTCACCGACGACCACCACGGCGCCGATCGCGGGTATCTCGAGCCCGACGACGGCCGCTTCGACACATCAGAAGATGTGTTCGCATGGTGCGGCGCCGGTGTGTTGTTGCGCCGCGAGTACCTCGACCAGGTCGGCAGCCTCGACGAGAGGCTCTTCATCTACTACGAAGACCTCGAGCTGTCGTGGCGCGGTCAGAAGCAGGGCTGGCGCTATCGGTACGTCCCGACCGCAGTAGTGCACCACGTGCACGCGGCCACCACCGTCGAGGGCTCAAAGCTCAAGCTCCACTACGAGGAGCGCAACCGCCTGCTCGTCCTGACGCGCCATGCCAAAGCACGCGATGCCTGGCGCGCCATCGGCTGCCACCTCCTCGTCACCGCGTCCTACGCCCGCCGCGACATCTTCAGCCCACTGGTACACGGCCGCCGCCCACGAGGATCACTGGTCTGGCAAAGACTCCGCGCGTTCGCAGCGTTCAAGCTCCGCGCCCTCGGAATGCTCCGGAGCCGACGAAGAGACAGAATTCTTACGCCCTAGGTCTTGACCTTGACCTTTGTGACGAGGTTGTTTGAGCGCCGGAGGCGCATTCAAACAACCACAACTTAGACCGCTTTGAGTTTGTTGTAAGCGACCAGAACCATTCTCAAGAGAAGCCAGCCGTGGCGCCAGCGGGAGATCTGAGTTTCGCCGTAGGCGCGGGCGCGGTAACGCACGGGGATCTCGAGGATACGCAGGTTCAGCTTGGCGGCACCGAAGATGAGGTCGAAGTCGCCGAACGGGTCGAAGTCGCCGAAGTACGCACGGTTCGCCTTGATCCGCTCGTAGTTCGCTCGTGTGAGCACCTTCGTGCCGCACAACGTGTCGGTGATGCGCTGGTTCAGCAGCCACGTGAAGAGCCACGAGAACACCCGGTTGCCGATCATGTTGAGCAGGCGCATCGCGTCCTTCTCGACCGGGTACACCAGCCGAGAGCCCATCACCAGCTCGCCCTTGCCCGCGACGATCGCGTCGTAGAACTTCGGGAGCTCTTCGGGCGGGGCAGTGAGGTCGGCGTCGAGGATCATGAGCACGTCGCCGCGAGCCACGTCGAAGCCCTTGCGTACTGCGTCGGCCTTCCCGATCCCCTCTTGCTGCACGACCTTGACGTCGAGCTCGGGGTACGCAGCGATGACGCGATGGATCTCGTCCATCGTGGCGTCCTTGCTGTGACCTTCGACGAAGAGGATCTCGATGTCGTCACAGAAACGGGGGATCCGCTTGACGGCTGGCTCGATGTTGCCGGCTTCGTTGCGGCACGGGATCACGACCGAGGCCGATGGTGCAACCGAGACGGGCACACGCGCCGGGCGCGCCACCAGGTAGCTGCGCAGCGCCAGAGAGTTGACGAGCGGCAGCGTGGCAACAAACCGGTTCACCAACGGGCCGACCCCGCCCAGCCGCTTGGGCACGATCTGACGACAATCGGTGCGAACTACTTCGAAGTCGGCGAGCTCGAGGATCTCGGTGAGGTCGCGCGGTGAAAGCCAGTTGACCTCACCTTGTGGCATCTGTTGGCCGATCTGCTGTGCGACCCACAGCACCGGGGCCCAGAGGTGCGAGTAGTACGCGATCACCACACGGGTCTCCGGCGTACACAACCGCTGGAGCTGCTCGAACGTGCCCTGGCAGTCCTCCAACCATCCGACCGTGTCGGAGAGCAGGATCACGTCGAACGGACCTTCTAACCCCTTCAGCGTCTCGGGATCCTCGACATCGCCGACGTGGAGCTCGAGATCGGGGTGATTCGCGCGCGCCACGTCGATCATCGCGGGGCTGAAGTCGATCCCCACCCCGTGACTCGGCTTCAAGCTCGCGAGCAACGCACCAGTGCTGCACCCGAGATCGAGCACACGCTGCCCGGGGCGCACGAGGAACTTGGAGTACTTGACGTCTTCCTCGTAGTAGTAGGCGTTGCGCTCGATCCACTCCTCGCGTTCGGGCGCGAGCCGATCCGCCATGGCACGGATCGAGCGCTTGCGCTCGGAGAGCTCAGAAGGTGTCGGTTCGTCCACCGGGTCCTGCACTGTTCGGGTAGAGCTTTGTCCGGATGCGCATGCGCAGCTTGCGCGTCAGGTCGCTGAGCTCTCCATGTCGGATGTGTGAGATGCCAACGCGCGCGGTGTGCATCCACCCGCGCTTGCCCCACATGGCCTGGGCCATCGGATCACCGATCATGACCCGTTGGCGGGGGTCGGCAAGATCCGCCGCGCGCGTTGGATGCCGGCAGAACTCGAGCAACGGCGCCAGCACCTTGGACCAGCGCATCTCGGGCACGAACTCCGCGATCGCCGCCTGGTGCTTCGCCCGGCGCTCGTCGTCGGCGAGCAAGGAGTGCAACGCCTCCTCGAGCGCGTCCACATCACCGGGTGGGACCACCAGCCCCAAGTTGCGCCACCGGATCACGTCGGCGAAACCATCGCCGTCGCTGGCCACCACCGGGAGCGAGGCCCACAGGTAATCGAGGATCCGCGTTCGGAACGAGAACGCCGTCTCGACGTGGTCGAGGTGCGTGCTCACGCCCACATCGGACTCGAGCAAGAAGTTGTGCCGCTCCTCGTAGTCGACCCAGCCCTCATTGAAGAAGACGTGAGTGCCGACGAGGTCGAGGTCGACGGCGAGAGAGCGCGCGCGCGACGCCATCTGCATCGCCGGCACGAGCGGGTTCGGATGGCTCATCCCCATGAAGAACAGACGAACTTCGGGCATCCGGTGCCGGAGCTTGTCGACGGCGTGCAGCAACGTGAGCGGGTCGAACCAGTTGTACACACCGCCGCCCCAGAGGATCACCTTGTCGTTCGCGCCAATACCGGGAACCACGTCGCGCAACACCTTGGTGGTGTGCACCGGAGGCTCCTCGTCGATGCCAAACGGCGCAATCGCGATCAACGACTGGAGGTTCTCGTGCTGGTCGTACGTGGCCGGGTTGATGCGGCCCACCGCGGTGAGCTGACCGAGCCAGAAGTCGCGCTGCTTCTCACTCGCGCAGAGGAAGAAGTCGCCCCGCGAGAGCTGCTCGTTCAGGACCTCCACCGTGAGGCGCGTCGTGACCCGTCGATCGTTCGGGGCCAGGTCGCGAGCTTGCTCGAGCACCTCCAGATGGAACGGGTCGTAGATGTCGGCGACCAGCAGCTTGTCGGTTGTGCGCAGCCAGTGGTGCTGCTCGATGAGGTGCCCCTGGATGATGACGACCTCGGACCGGGCGACGGCAGCCTTGAGATCGCTGGCCGACGCATACGTCATCGAGAACGCGGGATGCGAGATGTCTTCGCAGCCGACGGTGCTGACCAGCTCGACGTCGTGATCCTGCGACAACGCCAGCGCCATCTGGAACGCCCGGATCGCGGGACCCGCCATCTTCGGTTGCAGCACATCGGGAGTTGCCACAAGGATGCGTCGGCGAGTGGTGAACAGGCGATCGACGCCGTGCTCGGCCCGCACTCGCTCGGCGTCGCGCTCGTTGGCTGTTCCGGCCGCGGTCGGCAGCCGGAACAGCGGGAGGATCTCGAGATCGGGCAGCCGCCGCGCCTCCTGCACGCGCGCTCGTGCCGCCACGAGCGCGGGCGACGGTTCGAGCTGGTTGCCGGTGAGCGCGCTCGCCGCCTCGAGGAGCACGGCGAGGTTGGCGTCGTCGAGGTTCTTGTAGAGCATCTCGATGCCACCGGGTGGGGCACCCTCAGCGACATTCACCCGGTCGTGCTGCGCGAGGCGCACGACCGACTCGCTCGCGTACGAGACGTGCAAGCCGTTGAGCCACAAACGCCACCCGAGGTCGGCGTGCTCGACACCGGCACAGTGCTCGTCGTCGTATCCCCCCACCCACCGAAAGGCTTTGGTCTCGATCACGAATGCCCACGGCGACGGGTACAACACCGGCTGATCGCGATCGTGCGCTGCGGTGTCGGGCTTTCCGAAATGAGGAAGGACCGGCTCTCCGGCGAATGTGAGGGCGGCATCGACGAACGCGACGTTGCCATCGGCATCGAGCACCTTGCTGGCGACAGCCGCGACGTTCGCATCGCGACGCATCGCGCGCAGTGCAGCGCGCAGCCACAACGGTTCGGGGCGGCCGTCGCGATCGAGGAAGGCGAGCCATTCCCCGGTGGCGCTGGCGGCGCCAAGGTTTCTCAACGAGCTGCTACGTGCCGAGGTGATGGAGCTGGTTGGCGGCGCATCGACGACCTTGACGGTGATCCCACGCGCCTTGGCTGCGGTCGCGATCTTTGATCGGGGGCCGACGACGATGGGCTCCAGGAGGTCGATGGGCCAGTCGAGGCTCGTGAGTCGCTCGACGCCGGCGAGCGCCGCGTCGACGTCGCCCTCGGTCTCACCGTCAGCGACGATCACGACCGAGATAACACCGCCGCGCACCGGCCGATTGTCGACCTTGCTGCGCCGCGTCACGAGGTGCCTTCGGTCTCGGTGATCTCCCACTGACCGTTGAACGACACGACGCCGAGGCGCTCCCCGGTGGCACCGCGGACGACGTCGAAGCGGAGGGCATGGACCCGGCCGTCGTACTGGTGCTCGATGTGCTCGTCGAAGATCGAGACGTTGACGTCGTAGGTGCCAGGCAACAGCGGGAGCCAATCGATGCGGTAGTCGACGTATCCAGTGCCGTCGAGCTTCTCCGGGATCACGTCGCAATCCTTCATGTTCGGCCCCGTCACACCGACGCCGTCGACCCGGGCGATACCGAAGCCGAAGACCGGCCGCTCCACCGGTTCGGTCGTTGCGAACTCAAGCCGCAATGTCACAGCTTCGCCCGTGCGCGTACGGGTCGTGGGCTTGCCACTGGAGTCGAGCAGCTGCACTTGCTCGAGCCGAATCTCACCCGTTCCACTGCGCGTCGCTTGGCCTGCGCCGGTGCGGTCGATGTGCACACCCTCGAGATATTCGTCGATGACCTTCGACGAAGGGCCGATCGCTCGCACCTGGCCGTGATCAAGCAGCGCGACCTGATCGCAGAAGTTCCGAATCGTCTCCAGGGCGTGCGAGACGATCAC
>CAMDCC010000047.1 GCA_945889545.1 Bifidobacterium breve
CGGGTGGTGCGCGGACCACGGCGTGCACGCAGTGGTCGGTACCACCGGCTTCAGCGAGTCCGAGCTCGACGAGCTGCGCATGCGGCTCCTCGAAGGTGCAGCCAACGCAGTCATCGTGCCGAACTTCGCGATCGGTGCGGTGCTGATGATGCGCTTCGCCGAGCTGGCTGCGCCCTACTTCGAGACGGCTGAGGTGATCGAGCTCCACCACGACGAGAAGGTCGACGCCCCGTCGGGCACTGCGATGCTCACCGTGCAACGAATGGCGCAAGCATCGGGCGACTGGGGCAAGGACCCCACCGAGAAGATCGTGATCGAAGGCGCGCGCGGCGCGGAAGGTCCCGGCGGCATCCGGGTGCACTCCGTGCGGCTGCGCGGACTCGTCGCCCACCAGGAAGTGCTGCTCGGCACCGCAGGACAAACCCTGTCGATCCGCCACGACTCCTACGACCGCACGTCGTTCATGCCCGGCGTGCTCCTCGCGATCCGCGCCGTCCGCGAGCGCCCCGGCCTCACCGTCGGCCTCGACGCCCTCCTGGGTCTCTAACCCACTCCAGAATGGGGGGTGGGACTGGGGATTAGGGTGCTGCGCGTGGGGGAGGATTCCGCCGCACCGCTTCTGGCGGTTCGCAACCTTGAGGTCGTCTACGGCGGCGCCATCACGGTGCTGCGCGGGGTGAGTCTGGACGTCTCACGCGGTGCCGTCGTCGCGCTCCTGGGCGCGAACGGGGCCGGCAAGACCACACTCCTGCGAGCAGTATCGGGCCTGCTTTCCGTGCACGCCGGACGGGTGGAGCGAGGCACCATCGAGCTCGACGGCGAGTCGATCCTCGGTGAGCCGACGCCCGACATCGTGCGCCGGGGACTCGCGCAGGTGATGGAGGGTCGCCGGATCTTCGCCGAGCTCAGCGTCGACGAGAACCTCAGGGCCGGGGCGTTCACGCGCCGCGACAGCGACGGCATCCGGGACACCCATGCCCATGTGCTCGAGATGTTCCCGGTGCTCGCGAAGCGACTGCGCGACGTTGCGGGTTATCTGTCGGGTGGTGAGCAACAGATGCTCGCGATGGGCCGTGCGCTCATGGCGAACCCGCGCTTGCTGCTCCTCGACGAGCCGTCGCTCGGACTTGCGCCGCTGATCCAACAGCAGATCCGCGGCATCGTCGCGGCGATCGCCGCGGAGGGCGTCGGCGTGCTCCTCGTGGAGCAGAACGCGATGCTCGCGTTGTCGGTGGCGAGCTGGGGCTACGTGCTCGAGGGCGGTCAAGTCGTCCGCGAGGGCGCGGGTCAAGAGCTGCTCGACGACGAAGAGATCCGCGCCGCGTACCTCGGGACGGGGGAGCACGGCCGCCGCTCGTTCAAGGACCTCAAGACGTATCGGCGTCGGCGGCGGTGGTCGGGATGACCAGCATCATGAACCGCCCCAAGTACGACGGTCCGCTCCTCAAAGTGACCGATGTGAGCCTGTCGTTCGGCGGCGTCAGCGCGCTCCGTGGCGTCAACTTCGACGTGCAAGAGGGGGAGCTGTTCGCCATCATCGGCCCGAACGGCGCGGGCAAGACCTCCATCTTCAACTGTCTGAGCGGGGTCTACCGGCCGCAGACCGGCACTATCCGCTTCCAGGGCGAGGAGCTCGTCGGCCGCAACCCACCCGCTATCGCGCAGATGGGGGTGGCGCGCACGTTCCAGAACCTCGGGCTGTTCGTGAACTTGAACGTGATCGACAACCTGATGTTGGGTCGCCACATTCGAATGCGCACGGGATTCGTCGCCGGGATGCTCTGGCTCGGGCGAGCCCGCAATGAAGAGGTGGCCAATCGTCGGCGCGTCGAGGAGATCATGGAGTTCCTCGCGCTCCAGCAGTACCGCTACGAGCCCGTTGGGACGCTCCCGTACGGCGTGCAGAAGCGCATCGAGCTGGGTCGTGCGCTCGCGATGGACCCGGTGATTCTCCTGCTCGACGAGCCGGTTGCCGGCATGAACCTCGAAGAGATCGAGGACATGGCCCGGTTCATCCTCGAGATCCGGCGCCAGCTCAACGTGGCGATGATCGTCGTGGAGCATGACATGCCGCTGGTGATGGAGCTGGCCGAGCGCGTGCTCGTGCTCGACTTCGGCGAGCCGATCGCCCTTGGCGTTCCCGAAGAAGTGCAGAAGAACCCGCGTGTCATCGAGGCGTACCTCGGGGCCGAAGCGTGAGCGACGTCACCGAGCCCATGCCCACGAGCGCCGGCGCCCTCGGCGCGGTGCCGACGTCGGTGCCGGCTTGGCTGCTTCGACAGGCTGAGACACGACCGAGGGATGTTGCACTGCGCGTCAAGGAGCTCGGGCGGTGGCTCGAGCTCACGTGGGCCGACTATGCCGTTCGGGTTGCGAACGTCGGGCGTGCGCTCTCGCACCAAGGGGTTGCGCCGGGCGACAGGGTCGTGATCGTCAGTGACAACCGAATCGAGTGGTTGTTCACCGACCTTGCAGTGCAAGGACTCGGTGCAGTGAGCGTCGGGCTCTTCGTGACCGGCGACGCGGCGGAGCTCGCGGCGCTCATCAAGCGCGCCGACGCCACCGTCGCCGTGGTCGAAGACGAAGAGCAGTTCGACAAGCTCGTCGAAGTTGCCGCCCAGATCACGTTGCGACACCTGATTGTCATCGACCCTCGTGGCATCCAACGGCTCGACAACCCGGCCAGCAGCTTCGAGGCACTTGAATCGATCGGCACGGCCGAAGCCGTCCAGATGCGCGAGGGCGACGTACGTTCCTGGGCGGCATCCGTTGCCGCGCTCGACCCAACGGACGTCGCGACGATCGTGTTCACGCCAGGGACGAGCGGCGATCCAAAGGGTGTCTTGCTGACGCACGCCAACCTCGTGGCGGCGGCCAACGCGGGTGTCGACGCGTTGGGCTTGCGCTCCAGTGATGAGATCGTTTCGTCGTTGCCCTTGTGCGAGATCTCCGAACGTGCGCTCGTGGGGGCGCAGGCGGTGCGAGCCGGTGCCACGGTCAACTTCGGTGAGGGCGGCGATGCGCTGGTCAACGACTTGTGTGAAGTGCAACCCACCATCGTGCTGGGAACGCCCCGACTCTGGCAGCGCCTCCGAGGGATGGTCGAGAACCGGTTGCGCATCGCGGGGAGGGTGAAGCGCGCCGCGACGAGCGTGGCGCGCGGTGGCGGCCGAGCGCCGCGTGGACCGGTGTCGAGCCTGCTCGTGATCCGCCCGCTTCGGAAGCGTCTGGGGCTCGGCCGTGTACGCGTGGCGTTGAGCGTGGGCGCTTCGCCACCGGCCGAGCTCGTGACGTGGTGGCAATCGGTCGGGGTCCCGCTCCAAGCCACGTACGCCCTCTGCGAGACCGCGGGTGTGGCGACCGTCGGTCGGTCCGGCGACGCCGCGACGCCGTCGGCCGGTCAGGCCGTGCCGGGCGTCGAGGTCAAGATCGACGGCACGAGCGGAAGGGGCGAGATCCTCGTGCGGGGGCCCGTGGTCTCAGCGGGGTACGTCGACACGGTCACGTCGCCGACCGCGACTCGAGACGCGGAAGGCTGGTTGCACACCGGCGACATCGGCACGCTTGGTGCTGATGGCGAGCTCGTCATCGATGGTCGCGCCTGCGATCGAGTGACCACCTCGGGTGGGCAGAGCATCGACCCGAACGTCGTGGAAGCTCGGCTGGCCGCGTCGCGGTACGTGCGGATGGCAGTGGTCGTCGGCGACGGTCGTCCGCATCTGGGTGCGCTGATCGCGATCGATGGTGAGATCGTCGGTGACTGGGCGGCACAGCACGGTGTCCCGTTCACCACGTACCGCACCCTCGCTGGACGTCCGGAAGTGCGTGAGCTGCTCAGCGCACTGATCGACGAGACGAACGCAGGGCTTGACGAGACCCACCAGATCCGTTGCTTCGCGCTGTTGCCGCACGAGCTCGACGTGGAAGACGGGACACTCACTCCGACGTTCAAAGTGCGCCGTGTGTCAGCGACCACGCGCTACGCCGCGATCGTCGACGAGATGTACACAACGCCTCGCCAGGGCCAGTCGACATGACCAAGTTCTTCCAGTTGTTGGCATCGGGTTTGGCGCTTGGTGCCATCTATGCACTGGTTTGTCTTGGCTTCGTCGTGATCTACCGCGCGACCGGCGTCATCAACTTTGCCCAAGCCGGACTCGTCGTCCTCGGCGCGTTCATGGTGTACAACGCGACGTTCACGTGGGGGCTGAGCTTCTGGTTGGCCCTCCTCGTGGGAATGCTGTTCGGAGCGGCGCTCGGCATCATCATCGAGCGGCTCGTGCTCCGCCAGATGGTGAGGCAACCGCTCCATGCGATCTTGCTCGTCACCGTCGGCGTACTGCTCCTCGTCGAACCGATCGTGACCACCATCTGGCGGAGCCCGCAGCCAAGCATCGACACACCGTTCGAGCTCGACAAGCTGGAGATCGGCGACGTGCGGATCCTCCAGATCAGCATCGCCGCCATCGTGATCGCCGCCATCGTGCTGGCAGCCTTCTTCTTGTTCTTCCGCTACACGAAGTACGGCGTCGCCATGCGTGCCACCGCGGTGGATCAGGAAGCCGCGCTCATGCAAGGCATCAACGTCAACGGGATCATCGCGCTCTCGTGGGCCATCGCCGGCGTCGTCGCCGTGCTCGGTGGCGCGATGTTGGGTGCCAACGCCGGGCCGAAGACCGGCTTGGGTGTGGGGATCGGGATCATCGCCTTGAAGGCGCTGCCCGCGATGGTGCTCGGAGGGCTCGACTCTCCAGGCGGCGCCGTCGTTGGCGGGTTGGTGATCGGCGTCGCCGAGGTGCTGGCGGGCGGCTACTACGCCGAGTTCGCGCCCGCGTGGCTCAAGCCCGGCTTCCATCAAGTGCTGCCCTGGATCGTGATGCTCGTGGTGCTGCTCGTTCGGCCGTACGGCCTCTTCGGCACCAAGAAGGTGCAGCGGCTATGAGGCGAGGAATCGCGACGCAGGTACCCCGCGGCGCCCGAGCCGGGGCCCAAGCGGCCCGGCGCGAAGCGCCGAGAGCGGGGCGCAGATGACCCGTGCCCGCGGGATGCTTCGCCACTATGCGCAGGACGTCCGTCTGGTGCGATCGCCGTCCGGACTGCTGTCGGTGGTTGCACTCGTCGCGCTCTTCCTCTGGCTGCCGCTGTTCGTCAACGATTCGTGGGCCGGCATCTTCGTGGTCGCGGGGTACTCGGCGATCGCGGCCCTCGGGCTGAACCTCCTCACGGGCTACACCGGGCTGCCGTCGCTCGGTACCGCCGGGTTCATCGCGCTCGGAGCGTTCACGGCCAGCTACTTCGGGCGCACAGCCGAATCGCTTCCTGAAGGCGGTCTCGGCTGGCCGTTCTGGCAGTACGCGCTGCTTGCCCTGGCGCTGGGTGCCGCAGTGGGGTTCATCGTCGGGCTCCCCGCCCTACGCCTGCGCGGCGTCTACCTCAGCATCGCCACGCTCGCCCTTGTGTTCGTCACCTTGTACGTGCTCAAGAGCTGGGAAGTGCTGTCTGGGGGAAACTCGGGCGCGTCGATGCCTATCGAAGTGAAGCTCTTCGGTTTGAACTTCGCAGATCTCGGCGGCGACGACGACATCTTCCTCGGCGACCTGCCATTTCGGAACGGGGCTGAGCTCTTCAGCCGGAACCACAGCCTCATGTATCTCGTGTGGGCAGTCGTGGGAGTGGTCGGACTGCTCTGTCGGAACATCGTTCGATCACGGCCCGGGCGTGCGCTGCAAGCGGTTCGGGACCGCGATGTGGCGGCGGCGGTGGTTGGCGTGAGCCTCTTCCGAGCCAAGGTTGGCGCGTTCGTGATCTCGAGCGCTCTCGCGACGCTTGCCGGCGTGTTCTACGGGCTCTACATCCAATACGCGGTGGCCGACGAAGCCTCGTTCGGGCTGCCGTTGTCGATCCAGTTCCTCGCCATCATCGTGGTGGGCGGCATCGGGACGACATACGGCCCGATCCTCGGCGCCCTGCTCATCGCGGTGATCCCCAAGTTCATCGGCTTCCTCTCCGACCTCCCATTGATCAAGGAGATCTTCACCGAGACCCCGGGCGACGTCGGGTTCTCCGAAGGGAACTTTGCTGCGATCCTCTATGCCCTGCTGATCATCGTGGGCCTCATCACCCAGCCTCACGGCCTGGCGGGTATTTCGCGGCGAATTGGGGGATACTTCCGGTCATGGCCATTGGTTCGATAGGCCCGACCAGCAGCATCGAGCCCAAGGAGAGACGGATGCGAGTTCGAAGTTCGAGCAAGTTCCTGATCGGCATGCTCGCGGTCGCCATGGTGGCCGCGCTTGCCGCACCGGCCGCAGCCGGTCGGAAGGCGCCAGCGGAGACTGCTGGCTTCGACGGTGAGACAATCACGCTGGGAGTCATCACGCCACTGTCCGGTCGAGTGAGCGTCATCGCGAATCCGCTCACCGCTGGCAACGAGATGTGGTGGGCCTTCTACAACGAGGAAGAAGGCGGCATCGCCGGCAAGTACCCGGTGGAGCTGCTCAAGGAGGACAGCGCGTACGCACCGACGACTGCCGTACAGGCGTACGACAAGTTGAAGGGCGATGTCGTCGCGTTCCAGCAGGTCCTCGGCACGCAGATCACGCAGGCCCTGCTGCCCAAGATGCAGGCCGACAAGGCAGTGGCTGGCCCCGCGACGCTCGACGCGACGTGGGTGCACAACCCGAACCTGGTGCCGGTCGGCGCGCCATACCAAGTGGAGGCGATCAACGCGCTCGACTACTACGTCAAAAACGGCGGCAAGGGCACGACGGTCTGCGCGCTCGCGCAGGACGACGAGTTCGGTGAGGCCGGGCTCGAAGGGCTCGCGGCGGCCAAGAAGGCGCTCAAGCTCAAGACGGGACCATCGCCGCGGTTCAAGACCGGCGAGGACCTCACCGCACAGATCCAGGAGCTGGCTGACGGCGGTTGCGACGCGACGCTGGTCGTTGCGACTGCGGCGGACGCGAGCGCGATCATCACCACGTCGATCTCGCTCAACTTCGAGACGCGGTACATCGCGCTCGCCCCGTTCTGGCTCCCGCTGCTCGCGGGGTCGGCGAGCATCGCCGACTACCTCGTGGAGAACCTGTGGGTGTCTGCGGGTCAACTCGTTGCTTGGGGTGACTCGTCGATCCCTGGGATGGACCAGTTCATCGAGCGCCAGGAGACCTACGCGCCTGACCAGACGCCCGACCCGTACTTCATCTTCGGGTACCTCCAGGGCCAGGCCATGGCTCAGGTCCTCGAGCAGGCGGTCAAGAACGGCGATCTGAGTCGTGCAGGGGTCCTCAAGGCCGTGAGCCAGATCAAGAAGCTCACGTTCGACGGCCTCGACGGGGACTACAAGTACGGCCCCGCGGCGAAGCGCAACCCGCCGCGCGCGACCGCCGTTTTCGGCATCGACCCGGCCGGCCCGGTCGGACTCGCGATCGTCGGTCCGCAGACCGTGTCTGCGGCGGCCAAGAAGTACAAGATCGAGTAGCACGTTTGCTCGTTCACGTGTGAGCCGGGCCCCGTTCCTCCGAGATGGGGGGAGCGGGGCCGGTCGCGTGCGGAGATCGCGTGCGGAGATCGTGTGCGGTGCCCACGCCGCCTCTAATGTCGTGGCGTGGCGACCGACCCGCGCGAGCGCGTGCTCGCGGGCACGTACGCATGCGCGGCTCGGTTCGGACTTGGGAAGACCACCATCGACGACGTTGCGCGCGAGGCGGGCATCTCCCGGGCCACCGTCTACCGCCTGTTCCCCGGTGGCCGCGAGCAGGTCCTGCGCGAGACCGTTGGTTGGGAGATGAATCACTTCTTCGTCCGTCTTGCCGATGCGGTTGCCGACGGACCCGATTTCGCGAACCGACTCGAGCGTGCCTTGGCCTTCGCCCGGCGAGCGGTGCTGGAGCACGCGGTACTCCAGAAGGTCCTCGCGTCCGAGCCCGACGTGCTGCTCCCCCTGCTGACGGTCGAGCAACACCGGGTGTTGCGCTACATCCGGGAGTACATCGGGCCGCTCCTCGAGGCCGAACGAGAAGCCGGGCGGCTGCTCTCCGGCGTGGATGTGGACGCGGCAGCCGACCACGTGGCTCGGCTCCTCCTCTCGCTCATCGGGACCCCAGGCCGCTGGGACCTGGCCGATCCTGACGATGTGAGAGACCTCGTGCGCAATGAGCTCCTGGGTGGCATCGTTGTCGCGGCGGACACCCCTGGATGACCGGGCTGTAAGCACCGGCTCGGTCGAACAGTCAGGTGGTGACGGGTTGGTTGACCACTGCGGGCGCACCCTGCGCCCGACGAGAGGAGCTCGGCATGGGTATGTTCAAGGACCTCAAGAAGCTGTCCGACCAAGGCAAGGAAGTCCAGAAGGCGCAAGGCAAGAAGACCGGGATGCTCGGGATGATGAAGGACATGCCTGACCAGCTGCACCAGGCGACCGAGGCCATCGACGACGCCATGAAGCTGCAAGCCGACATGGCGGCACAGCAGGCGCTGCTTTCGACCGGCACGGCCGGAACCGCCACCATCAAGGGCTTCACCGACACGGGTGTGCAGGTGAACTTCAACCCGCAGATCGTCTTCGACGTATCGGTGGAGGTTCCCGGGCAGCCCGCGTACGACGCCAAGATCAGCGCGGGAGTACCCGCGATGCAGGCGCCGCTCGTGCAGCCCGGCTGCAAGATCGGGGTGAAGGTCGATCCCGCCGACCCGAACTTGATCGCCATCGACTGGACCCGCCCCCAAGGCTGACGAACCGAAAATGCGTCACTTCCCGTGAATACTCGCGGGGAAGTGACGCAAGAACGGTTGGGAGGGCGGTCTTCGGACCGCCCTCCCTTCGCGCTCCCGCCTTCGCGTTCCGACTTACACGAGTGCGTACGGCGGGGCGGGGTCGTATTCGATGACGCGCTGCACGTCGCGGGCGTGCTGCTCGTCGTACATCTGGCCGACGAGCCAGAGCGACATGTCGATGCCCGCGGAGACGCCAGCCGCGGTCACCACGTTGCCGTCCTGCACGTAGCGCTCGTCGTCGACCACGGTGACGTCGGTCGTCTCGCGCAGCGTGTCGATGTACGCCCAGTGGGTCGTCGCCCGGCGACCCTTGAGCAGGCCGGCGCTGTTCAGCAAGATGGCGCCGGTGCACACGCTCGTGACCCACGTGCAACCCGGGGCCACCTTCTTGATCCAGTCAAGGTGGGTTGCGTCGTGTTCTAGCGCGCGGGTGCCCCAACCGCCGGGGATTACGAGCACGTCGAGCTCCGGTGCGTCGGCGAACCCGTGCTCGGCGATCATCGACAAGCCGTTGAAGCCTCGGACCGGGCCGGGTTCAGAGGCGATGCTCACCACGTGGTAGCCTTCCTTCTTGGCTGTGGTGAACACCTCCCACGGGCCTACGAAGTCGAGCTCTTCGAAGTCGTCGAAGAGCAGCATTCCTGTTGTGAACGGCATCACGCACGCTCCTTCATGGTCATGTTCATGCGCTCGCGCGCTCGGATCGGAATCGGTTGCGGTAATCGCTGGGGGTCACGCGCAGGACGCGCAAGAACGTGCGGCGCATGGTCTCGGCCGTGCCGAAGCCGCACGCGTTGGCGATCTCGTCGACGCACGCGGTCGAGTCCTCGAGGCGGCGGCGGGCCGCTTCCACTCGCACGCGCTCTACGAAGCGCGCGGGCGTCACGCCGACCTCGCGTCGGAACGCGCGTGAGAAGTTGCGGGGGCTCATCGCAACCTGTGCCGCGAGCTGCTCAACCGTCAGGTCGTCGCCAACATGCTCCGCAACCCAACCCTGGAGGTCGCGCAACGGCGGCTGCTCGGCGAACTGACCTGCGAGCTGCGCGCTGAACTGCGATTGTCCTCCTGGTCGCTTGAGGAACACCACGAACCGCCGGGCGATGGCGAGCGCGGCATCGCGCCCGAGGTCGTCCTCGACCATCGCGAGTGCCATGTCGATGCCGGCCGTCACGCCCGCGGATGTCCACGTCTCGCCGTCGCGCACGAAGATCGGATCGGGGTCGACCTGCACCGCGGGGTACCTGCTCGCGAGCAGGTCGCACGATCCCCAATGCGTCGTGGCGCGCCGGCCGTTGAGCAGACCGGCCTCAGCGAGCACGAAGGCGCCGGTGCACACCGACGACATCCGGCGGGTCTGCGGTGCGAGCTGGCGCACGGCGTTGATGACGCCGACGTCCCGCACCACCTCGGCGGTCCCGACGCCGCCGGCGACGACAAAGGTGTCGATCGGCCCGGTTACCTCGGCGAGGGCCCGATCGGTCCACAGGGTAAGGCCACTCTGGGCTCGCACCGGCCCGGCCGTCGGCGCCACGACCTCGACCGCGTACTCACCCGTGGCGGCGAACACCTCGACAGGGCCGCTCACATCGACCGACTGCACGCCGGGGTAGGCCAGGACCACGACGTTGCGCATGGGCCCCAGCATGAGGGTTGGGAGAGTTGGCTGTAATGCCAGATATCCCACAATTTCGGCCATCGACAAAGAAACATGTTGACGGTGAGACGATTTCGGTCGTACTGTCTCATCTGGTGACAGCACTCGCCGATCCCATCGCAGCGCCCCTGCTCACGTCGGGCATCCAGGCTTCTGGAATTCATGAGCGTGCGGTCGCGGCCACGCTCGTCTGCATCGCCCGCCACGGCCTGGGCAAGACCACGATCGACGACGTCGCCCGTGAAGCTGGCTGTTCCCGGGCGTCGCTCTACCGATACTTCGACGGACGGGCCGAGCTCGTCGCCGCCGCGGTAGAGCTCGAGGCGGCCCGCATCGCCGAGCACGTCCGTGACGCAGCCGAGAGCGCCGACACCCTCGAAGACGCGCTCGTTGCGATCGTCCACACCGCGAGCCAAGAGCTCGGTGAGCACCCGGCGCTTCGGTTTGTCGCGGACTTCGAGCCCGAGCTGCTCCTGCCGCACCTCACGTTTGGCGGCGGCGACCGTTTCCTCGCTCGTGCTGCCGCGGCCATCGCGCCCAGCCTCGAGCGCTTTGTACCCGGGGATGCCGAGCGCGCGGCCGAGTGGGTGGCCCGCGTGAGTCTCACGCTCTGGTTGTGCCCGAGCGGCCCGGTGTCGCTCGCCGACCCGGATCGCTTGCGCGCGTACCTGCGCGCCTTCGTCGTCCCTGCCATCGAATCCATCCTGCACGACCCCGTACCAAGAACCTTCTCTCCGGTCCTCCCATTGAAGAGGTAGCGCCATGGCCATCGACCAGAGCCTGTCCAATCACGAAATGATCGGGCGCGCCGACGTGAACGACGTTGACGCCATCCTCGCGATCACGAACACCGCGGTCGACGAGGTCGCGCACGCGGTGCGCGCCGAGGGCGACGCGATCTTCACGTGGGACTACGAGCAGACCCGGGCCGCGCTGCACAAGCTCTACGAGAAGGCCAAGACGTCGCAGTGGAACGGGAGCACCGATCTTCCGTGGGAGCTCGAGGTCGACCAGGAAGCGGTCGTGGCTGCGAACCAGGCGCAGAACGACATGCTCTACGGCTCGATGGACATGACCGACACGCCCTTCGAGAAGTGGGGCGAGAAGGAGTGGATCGAGTTCGGAGTGCAGTCGCAGAACTGGACCTTGTCGCAGTTCATGCACGGCGAGCAGGGCGCGTTGATCTGTACGGCGCAGATCGTAGAGACCGTGCCCTGGATCGACGCCAAGTACTACGCATCAACCCAGGTGATGGACGAGGCCCGCCACGTGGAGGTGTTTGCTCGCTACCTCGACACGAAGCTCTCGGGTCACTACCCGATCAACGCGCACCTCAAGATGCTGCTCGACGACATCATTGCCGACAGCCGGTGGGACATGACCTACCTCGGCATGCAGGTGATGGTGGAGGGGTTGGCGCTCGCCGCGTTCGGCTTCATGCACCAGATGAGCACTGAGCCGCTGTTGAAGAAGCTGCTCCGCTACGTGATGAGCGACGAAGCCCGCCACGTTGCGTTCGGCGTGCTGTCGCTCCAGGAGTACTACGCCGAGTTGAGTGGTCCCGAGATCCGCGAGCGCCAGGAGTTCGCGTTCGAAGCCGCGGTGCGCATGCGCGACCGGTTCCTCCAGCAGGAGGTGTGGGAGCGCATGGGCGTCGACGTGAAGGAAGCGGTCAAGGTCGTCTTGCGTTCGCCCGACCGTCCCGTGTTCCAGTCGATGCTGTTCTCGAAGATCGTGCCCAACTGCAAGAAGCTCGGCCTGCTCGACGCGGGCGACGGATGGTTGCGCGAGCGGTTCACCGATCTCGGCGTGATCCAGTTCGAGGACTGGGTCGACACCGGCGAGGAGTACGACGCCCTCGACGAGGTCGCCAAGGACCGAGCAGAAGTCTCGACGTAACACGACCGTCAGTCTCGAGGCCCGTGCTGGGCCTACAAACTCGCGACAGCGTCTATATTCGGCACGTGCAGGGGCCTTCGCGCAAGTTCTTCCTCGCGCTCGGAGCGATCACCCTGCTCGGACTCAGTGTCCGGCTCGCGTACACGATCGGTGTTCGCTGGGACCAAAAGCTCTGGGGCGACGCGTTCCAGTACCACTGGGCGGCCAATGGGATCGCCGAGGGCAAGTGGTTCTACGACTGGATCCCCAAGAGCTTCTCGAGCTCCGTCGAGTTCGCCAGGGACGCGCCCGAGAGCTGGAGCCGCATCGCGATTCCGCTCGGCCCGTCGGCGGGCAACCCGCCGCTGTACCCGCTGTACCTCGCGGGGTGGTCGTTCTTCGGCCTCGACACCTACCACTGGCACATGATCGCGTCGGTGCTGCTGGGCACCGCATCGGTGTTCGTGATGGGACTGGTGGGTCGCGAGATCGTCGGCCCCCGAACCGGGCTGCTCGCCGCCGGGATCGCCGCCGTGTACGCGAACTTCTGGGTGCACGACGCCGTCGGGACCGCCGAGTCGATGGCGATCCTCGCGAGCGCTGTGATGTTGCTGCTCGCATATCGGGCATGGGACCAGCCGACGCTGCGCAGGGTCGCCGCGCTCGGTGCGATGGGTGGAGTGGCCTCCCTGATCCGCGCGGAGTTCGTGATCCTGCTGCCGATGCTCGTGGTTGCCCTGATCGTGCGCCGCTTGTGGGATCGCCCCGTGCGCGAACGGCTCACCTTTCTGGTGCTGCCCGGTGTCGTGGCGCTGCTTGTGATGAGTCCGTGGGTCATCCGCAACCTGGTGACCTTCGAGAATCCCGTGCTCGTCTCCTCCGATGCGGGGCTCAGCCTCGCGGCTACCAACTGCGACGCCACGTACCGCGGCGCCGCCCTCGGCTGGTGGGATCCGTCGTGCGTTCCCGGCAAGACCGTCGTGGTTCGCGGGAAGTGCAAGATCCTGCCGTTGGACTCGCCGGTGGGCCTGAATCGGAAGAACGTGTGTGACCCGACCGAGTCCGATGCCTTGTGGCGCAAGCGCGGTGTGAACTACATCGAAGACCACCTCGGTCGACTGCCGGTGGTCCTGCTCGCGCGCGTGGGCAGGATGTGGGAGATCTATCACCCCGGCTCTCCGTATCCCTGGACGGGTGACCCGGCACCGGAC
>CAMDCC010000048.1 GCA_945889545.1 Bifidobacterium breve
ATCCCGCTCCAGCCCCTCGGCCCCGGCCGCCCCGGCGTCGTCGTCGGGCTGCGGGACGCGCCCCGTCGGCCGCATCGGCGCCGTCGGCCCCGTCGCCGCTCGGTGATGCTGGACGTGACCCGCCACCACCTCCTCCACCGCCGCCGCCGCCTCGTCGAGGTGTTCTCGACTCGCCGCGTCCCCGATCTCGCGGCCCCGAACGACGACGGCGCTCGCCCGGCTTCTCGCGCGACACCGGCTTGACCCGGGCCCGGATACGAGCTTCCCGACGGCGGAAACCGCCGCGGGGCTCCTCCAGCACCTCGTACTCGACTTCGTCGTTGTCGACACCGAGCTCATCGAGCGCGGCATCGAGTGCTTCTTCCACCGTTCGGCCGGTGGTCTCCACCCATTCCATCGTCAGACCTCAGCGCTTGCGCTTTTTCTTGTTCCGGCGGCGGGGTTGCGCGGTGCTTCCCCCACCCGAACCGGCACCGGCCGAACCGCCGCCGCTACTGCCAGCGCTGGTGCTGCGCCCACGCGAGGTGCCGCCGTTGCTCTCGGGCGGTGGCGGCAGGGCAAACATCCCGCGCAAGCCTCCAGCCCGTTCGCCGGACTGCGCGGGTGCGGGTGCCGGCGGCGGAGCCGTGAAGCGCTCCGCCGCCTTCTCCGGTGTCAGCTCTGCGGCTTCGACGGGCTCAGCGATCGCAGTCTTGGTGCCAGCCTTCGTGCGCTCGCTGCTCTTGACCTCGAGCGGCCTTCCACCGGGGCCATGCAATGCCGACCCGTGGCGCCGGAAGATGACTTCCTGCTGGCCGAGACGGAACAGGGCGCTGACGAACAGGTAGATCACCAGCCCGGAGGGCAGGAAGACTGCGAACAGGCCGAACATGGGCGGCAGGATCTTCATCAAGGCGCCCATTTGCTTGTTCGCCGCAGGCGTGCGCTTAGCCGACTGGCGGCTCTGCACCACGTAGGTGACGATGACGAGCACCACCAAGATCCAGTACGGAAGCGAGTCTGCGAAACCGTCGTGCTTGGCGTTCGCGGCCCGCTGGAGGTCGAGGCCGAGGAAGTCGAGGTGATTGATCAGCCGCTCGCCCTTGATCAGCCCCAGATCCGGCCGGGCCGCCTTGAGCTCCACGCCACAGTTCTCGAACCCGCGGCAGAAGGTTTGGTAGAGCTCGGAGCTCTTCGGCACGTACTTGTAGGCGTCGCGAAGCACGCTGAACAACGAGATCAGGATCGGCATCTGCACCAAGAGCGGCAAGCACCCGGCCAACGGGTTGATCTTGTTCTCTTGGTAGAACTTCATCGTTTCTTCGTTGAGCTTCTGGCGATCGTTCTTGTACTTGGCCTGGAGCTTCTTGATCTCCGGCTGCACCCGCTGCATCGCCATCATCGACTTCGTCTGCTTCGCCGTCAGCGGATAGAGCAGCAGCATGATCAGGATCGTCAGCAGGATGATCGCAATCCCGAGGTTCGGGATGACGCTGTAGAACTGCGCGAGGAGCCACCCGATGCCGTCGAAAATCGGGCCGAAGATCGAATCCATGAAAAGCGCGCCCTCTCTAGGCCGAACGTACGTTCGGAGCGGGCCCGGTACCTGTGGTGCCGGGCGACATGGTGGTGGAGGTCTGGGTGGTGTTCGGGGTGGTGTTCGGGGTGGGGGTCTTGGTCTTGAGGGTCGGGACGGGGTCGAGGCCGCCGGGATGCCACGGGTGGCAACGTCCGACGCGGCGCATGGCCATCCAGGTGCCGCGAGCGGCCCCGTGGAGCTCAAGCGCCTCGAGTGCATAGGCCGAGCAGGACGGGTGGAACCGGCAGCGGGGCGGGAGGCGCCGACTGAGCACCCTCCACCCGCGAACGGGAAGCATCACCATGCGTGCCGGGATGCTGGCCTGAGGCGAGGTCATCGCGGGCTCCGCGCCTCGCGGACCGCCTCGGCGACCGCCGACGTCAACGCGGCAAAGGGCATGTTCAACGCCCCCGACTCGGCGCCGAAGAGGTACGACCCGGGACCCAGCTCGGCGCCGAGCTCGCGAACTGCGGCCCGGAGCCGGCGCCGGAGCCGGTTGCGGACGACGGCCGGGCCCGCGGCGCGACCGATCGCGTAGGCAACCCGCGGAGGATCGCCCTCCCCGTCGGGGAGGTACCGCAGCGTGACTGGGCTCCGGCGGACACGCCGGGCCCGCGAGAGTGCCGCGAACATCGCACGATCGCGAACGCGCCAGATCAGGTCGACAGACGCTTGCGGCCGCGGGCGCGTCGCGACCGGAGGACGGCCCGACCGCCGCGAGAACTCATCCGATTGCGGAACCCGTGGGTCTTCTTCCGCTTGCGGTTGTTGGGCTGGAACGTGCGCTTCACGCATGGCCTCCTCGGTTCGGCGGGACCCCTCGACCCCCGACCGAGGTTGGGGTTGGGGTGGGGGTGCGCGCCGTTGTGCGGGCAGTCTACGAGTGGCTGCGACCCACCCGCTAATCACCCAAATCGCGACCCGTTTCACCCCGGACTCAAACTCGGGATCGCGAGCTGGCGAATCGCGATCCTTGCGCAATTTCCGCGCGCCGAGACTGCACGCGCGAAGTGTTCGTGCGCTCGCCTCTTGCATGCGCACGCGCCCGGCACTACGTTCCGCCGCGTTCCGCTCGATCCGGCCAGCACGCGGGTCGCTTCCTCGCCCGAGGCGTCCGCCGACCCGGCCGGCCAGCCCAAGGGGGAGGCCCACGGCCGACCTCGCAGTTCTCCACAACTGTGGATGTGCCTGTGGAAAACCCTGACCTGGTCGCGACAGCGGCCGACGACATCGCCGAACGCATCTGGGAACAGGCCGCGCCCAAACTCCGGGCCGACTTGTCCGACGCCACCTGGCACGCCTGGTTCCAGTCGATCCGGCCTCTGCGCTTCCAGCACGATGTCCTCGTGCTCGGCGTGCCCAGCTCGCTCGCAGCCGAGCGGATCCGTTCCGCATACCACCCGATGCTCGACGACGCGCTGCGCGGCGCGACCGGTCGGGACGTCGCGGTTGAGTTCCTCGTCGACACCGACGCGCGCATCGACGACGACGTCCGCCCATCGGGGCCCACGCTCCTCACCGAGCCACCCCCCGAGCCCGCCCTTCCCGTCCCACCGTCATCGAGCGAGTCGACGTGGGCCTCGGGCACGCTGAACCCGCGATACACGTTCGACCAGTTCGTCATCGGCGCGTCCAACCGCTTCGCCCACGCGGCCGCGCTCTCGGTGGCGGAGGCGCCCTCACAGGCCTACAACCCGCTGTTCATCTACGGGCCGGCCGGGCTGGGCAAGACCCACCTGCTCCAGGCCATCGGCCACCACGTCCGGAGCCTCTACCCGAAGAAGCGCGTCCGGTACGTGTCTACCGAATCGTTCATGAACGATTTCGTCGAGGCGATCCGCGAGCGCACCCGCATGCCCGTCTTCAAACGTCGCTACCGCGAGCTCGACGTGCTGCTCATCGACGACATCCAGTTCCTCGAGCGCACCCAAGAGCTCCAAGAGGAGTTCTTCCACACGTTCAATCAGCTCCACAACGAAGGCGGTCAGATCGTCATCTCGTCCGACCGCTCACCCAAGTCGATCGCCACGCTGGAAGATCGGCTGCGGACCCGCTTCGAGTGGGGTCTCATCACCGACGTCCAGCCCCCGGAGTTCGAGACCCGCCTCGCCATCTTGCGCAAGAAGGCCGGCTCGGAGAACCTCGGTGGCATCCCCGACGAGGTGCTCGGCTTCATCGCGAGCAACGTGCGCGACAACATCCGTGAGCTCGAGGGCGCACTCATCCGCGTGGCGGCCTATTCCAGCCTCAACCGCGCCGCCCTCTCCGAGGAGGTCGCCCGCACCGTGCTGGCCGACCTCCTCCCGGCCACGAAGCCCCGCGCCATCACCGCAGATCTCATCCTCGAGGAGACCGCCAAGATGTTCGGCTTCACCGTCGACGAGCTCTGCGGCAAGAGCCGTCGGCGCCCGCTCGTGACCGCCCGCCAGATCAGCATGTACGTGATGCGCGAGGTCACCGACTTCAGCTACCCACGGATCGCGGAAGCCTTCGGGGGCCGCGACCACACCACCGTGATGTACGCGGTCGACAAGATCCGGGGCCAGATGACCGAGAGTCATGTGACGTTTGAGCAGGTCAGCGACTTGATCGGCCGGGTCAGGCTGGGGAGCAGTGGATAACACTGTGGAGGACTGGGGACAGCCGGCCATATCGGTGCATGACCCGCGTGCAACCTCGAGCTCGTACCCGCGCGCTGGGGAAGACGGTGCACTTCCTGGGGATGCCGGCACCTACGCTGACCTGCGAAAAGGCCTGGTTCTCCACATTCCACAGGCCCTACTACTGCTACACCAAAGATCTTCTCTTTAATAGCTATAGGACGGGAGAACTCGCGTGAAGTTCGTCTGTGAGCGGGACACGCTCGAAAAGGCCGTGAACACGGCATACCGAGCAGTCGCGTCCCGAGCGGGAGCACTGCCGGTGCTCTCGGGGCTCCAAGCCAGTCTGAGCGCCGGCAGCGTGGAGTTCACCGGCTCCGACCTCGAGCTCACGATTCGCTCCCGCGTGGAGGCCGACGTCGAGGGCGAGGGCAAGGCCGTTCTTGTCGCGCGGTTGTTGGTCGACACGTTGGCGAAGCTCCAGTCGGGCACGAGGGTGACCGTCGAGATCGGTGACGACCAGGCCCGCATCGAAGCGGCGCGGTTCCGTTCGGAGCTGCGGACCTTGGCCGCGAGCGATTTTCCGCGACTTCCAGACGCCGAGGGCGACGCCGTGAAAGTGGCCGGCGCCCCACTCGCGGAGGGGCTGCGCCAAGTGGTCCCCGCGGCTTCGCGTGACGACGCCCGCCCGATCCTCACCGGCGTTCTGGTGGCTTCCACCGCCAAAGGTGTGCGCCTGGTGGCTACCGACTCCTATCGGCTGGCCGTCCGCGATCTTGCGGGCATCGCGTTGCTCCCGGAAGGCCAGAAGGTGCTCGTGGGCGCCAAGGGTCTCGGCGAGCTGCAACGACTCCTGGGCGACGAAGACGTTGAGGTCTTCCTCGGCGAGCGGTACGTCACGTTCCGTCTGGCGACTACCGAAGTTTCGGCGCGGCTCATCGAGGGCGACTTCCCGAACTATCAGCAGCTCATCCCGAGTGGTTACCCGAACAAGCTCACCGTCGATCGCGACGCCCTCGTGGCCGCGGTCGAGCGCGTCAGCCTCGTGGGCGGATCCAACCGCGACTCCGCCCCGATCCGCTTGGCCATGTCGGCCGATGGGCTCGAGCTGTCAGCAACCGCGCAAGACGTCGGGCAGTCGTTCGAGCCGGTCGAGGCGAAGTACGAAGGCACCGACCTCACGGTCGCGTTCAACTCGCGGTTCTTGCTCGACGGCATCGAGGCCGCAGATGCGCCGGAGATCACGATCGAGTCGACCGACCCGTTGAAACCCGCCGTGTTGCGGGGTGGCGACGCTGACTTTCTCTACCTGTTGATGCCCGTGCGCATCGCCTGACACCGTCGCCGTGCGCGTCGCCGCGCTCTCCCTCGTCGACTTCCGTTGCTACGAAGCCGTCGACCTCGACCTCGGGCCCGGGGTCACCGCCGTGGTCGGTGGCAACGGGGCAGGCAAGACCAGCCTCCTCGAAGCGATCGGTTGGGCATCACTCGGACGCTCGTTTCGCGGCGTCGTAGACGCGGCCCTCGTCCGCACCGACGCGGCACAGGCGATCCTGCGCGTCAGCGTGGTCATCGATGATGGCAACCGCGACCGGCTCGTCGAGGCCGAGGTGCGGGCGGTCGGTCGAAACCGGGTGCTGCTCGATCATCATCCGGTAGCCCGTACCCGGGACCTCTCGGGCTGCCTGCGGGTCACGGTGTTCGCGCCGGACGACCTCGCCCTCGTGAAGGGCGGCCCGGCCGGCCGGCGGACGTACCTCGACGATCTCCTCGTAGCGACCACACCTCGATTCCAAGCGGTGCGCAGCGAGTACGACAAGGTCGTGCGGCACCGGAACGCGCTCCTCAAGGGCGGCGTTCGTGACGCCGAGGCGCGCGGCACGCTCGAGGTGTTCGACGAGCAGCTTGTGCGGGTGGGCACCGAGCTCGTCATCGGTCGGCTCCGTCTCGTCGCGCAGCTCGCCCCTGCCGTCGACACCGCGTACCGGGCGTTGGCCCCGGCCACCGCTCCGATCGTGGCCACATACGTTGCGGAGTGGTCCGAGGACGCCGATCCCGAGGAAACGGCCGTCCCCGACTTGCTGCGCGCCGCGCTGGCGGCCCGTCATCGCAACGAGCTGGATCGCGGTCTCACGCTCGTGGGACCGCATCGTGACGAATGGCGCCTGGAGGTGAGTGGGCTCGACAGCCGTACCCATGCCTCACAGGGCGAGCAGCGCACCCTGGCGCTCGCTTTGCGGCTCGCCGGTCACCGGTTGGCCACCGACGTTCTCGGCGAGCCACCGGTCCTCCTGTTGGACGACGTGTTCAGCGAGCTCGACCACGATCGGGCCGACGCACTCGTGCAAGAGCTGCCAGCCGGCCAGACGATCGTGACCACCGCGGGCGACCTGCCTGCCTCGGTGCACCCCGAGCACCGCGTGCGGGTCGACGCCGGGAAGATCGTTCCGGCATGAGTGCCGCGCGCCGGTCGAACCGGCACTCGAGCGGCCCCGACGACGAACCGTTGTCCGTGCGCGACGCGCTCGGCACCCTCGGTCGCCAGCTCGGCCTGCCCGAGCCGGACAAGCTCGGTGGCCTCACCGAGCACTGGGCCGAGGTCGTCGGCCCGGAAATCGCCGACCACGCGCGGTTGCGGTCGCTGCGCGGCGGCGTGCTGACGATCGCGGTCGACGCGGCACCGTGGGCGACCGAACTTCGATACCAAGAGGACGTCATTCGTCGACGAGTCGAAGAGGTCACCGGTGTCGACCTCGTCACCAGTGTCCGCATCGTCGTCGACCCTCCGGCGTAACCACCGCTGCACCAATGTGTCACACGCTTCTGGTAGAGTGATTGGTGTCGTTTCGGGCCTCTGACCAGCACTTTTGCGGGTTGGAGCCCGGTTCGGCCGGCCTTCCCCCAGCCCATGCCGAGCCCTATGCCGAGTTGTTGAGGTGCGCGCGCTTTGAGTCCTGCGAAGTCCCCTGCGAAGTCCCCTGCGAAGTCCGCCGCTCGACCCGCGAAGGCAAGCACCCAGAGCGCGAAGACCACCAAGGCTGCGAGCAAGACCGCTGCCAAGGCCGCGGCGAAGCGCGCGCCGTCGCCCGCGGCAACGAAGTCGAAATACACCGCCAAGGACATCACTGTCCTCAAGGGGCTCCAGCCCGTGCGCGAGCGTCCCGGCATGTACATCGGGTCCACCGGTCCGTCGGGGCTCCACCACCTCGTCTACGAGGTCGTCGACAACTCGGTCGACGAGGCGATGGCCGGTGAAGCCGACCGCATCGACGTCACGATCCTGGCCGACGGCAGCTGTCGCGTGTCCGACAACGGCCGCGGCATCCCGGTCGACCCGCACCCGGAGAACAAGCGCAAGTCGGCGGCCGAGATCATCATGACCACGCTGCATGCCGGCGGGAAGTTCGGCGGCGAGGGCTACAAGATCTCTGGCGGCCTGCACGGCGTCGGGGTGTCGGTCGTCAACGCGCTCTCGAGCCACTTGGAGCTCGAGATCAATCGCGACGGCGCCCGGTGGGTGCAGTTCTACGCGAAGGGTGGCGTGCCGCAGGGGCCGCTGAAGCGAACCGGCCCGTCGAAGAAACGCGGCACCACCGTCACGTTTCGGCCCGACCCCACGATCTTCGAAGAGACCGAGTTCCGATCCCAAACACTCCTCGAGCGGCTACAAGAGATGGCGTTCCTCAACAAGAACCTGGAGATCCGCTTCCGCGACGAACGCACGACGCCGGTGCACGAGCAAGTGTTCAAGTTCGCCGGCGGCATCGTCGACTTCGTGCGCCATCTCAACGCGGCGAAGGAGCCACTGTTCAAGCGTGTCATCGACTTCACGGAGACCACCAAAGACTCCGAGGTCGAGATCGCGATGCAGTGGAACACCGGCTACTACGAAGGCATCCACTCGTTCGCCAACAACATCGCCACCACCGAAGGCGGCATGCACGAAGAGGGATTCAAGAAATCGCTCACCAACGTGCTCAACCGCTACGCGAAGGGCAAGGGACTCGTCAAGGACAAGGACGAGAACCTTCAGGGCGAAGACATCCGCGAGGGCCTCACCGCGATCGTGACGGTGAAGTTGCGCAATCCGCAGTTCGAAGGACAGACCAAAGCAAAGCTGGGCAACACCGAGATGCGTTCCCTGGTCGAGAAGGCCACGAACGACAAATTGGCCGAGTGGCTCGAGATGCATCCGTCGGAAGGCAAGGCGATCATCGCCAAGTCGTTGCAGGCATCACGCGCACGAGTCGCGGCCCGCCAAGCGCGCGACCTCACTCGCCGCAAGTCGTTGCTCGAATCCTCCGCCATGCCCGGCAAGCTGGCCGACTGCACGTCGAAGGATCCGTCGGAGTCCGAGCTCTTCATCGTGGAGGGCGACAGCGCTGGCGGCAGCGCCAAGCGCGCGCGCGACCCGCGGACGCAAGCGATCCTGCCGATCCGAGGAAAGATCCTCAACGTCGAACGCGCGCGTCTCGACCGCATGCTCAAGAACGAAGAGATCCAGACGTTGATCCAAGCGATCGGCACCGGCATCGGCGAGGATTTCGACGGCAGCAAGGTCCGCTACCACAAAATAATTTTAATGGCTGACGCGGATGTCGACGGAGCCCACATCCGCACGCTGCTGCTCACGTTCTTTCACCGTCAGCTCGCCGATCTCGCGCGCTACGGCTGCATCTACATCGCGCAGCCACCGCTGTTCCGCGCCGACATCGGGAAGGAGCGCACGTACCTGAAAGACGAAGCTGCGCTCCGGAAGTTCGAGAGTGAGCACAAGACGTCGAAGATCGAGGTCAACCGGTTCAAGGGTCTCGGCGAGATGGACTGGCAGGAGTTGGGCGAGACCACGATGAACAAAGCGACGCGCTCGCTCCTGCGCATATCGGTGGAAGACGCCGCCATCGCCGATGGCGTGTTCTCCCGACTGATGGGTGACGACGTCGAGCAGCGCAAGGCGTTCATCCAGGAGAACGCCAAAGACGTCCGCTTCATCGACGCGTAGGGGAGCAGGACAGCAATGCCAGACGAAGGGATTCAGGGAACGCTCGACGAAGGCGACGTCGAGCTCATCGAGATCCGAGAGGAAGTGGAGCGGTCCTTCCTCGACTACGCGATGTCGGTCATCACCGCGCGCGCGCTCCCCGATGCACGCGACGGGCTCAAGCCGGTGCACCGCCGGATCCTCTTCGGCATGTTTCAGCAAGGGCTCCGCCCCGACCGCAAGCACCAGAAGTCGGCGCAGGCGGTCGGCGAAGTCATGGGCAAGTACCACCCACACGCCGGCGAAGCGATCTACGACGCACTCGCGCGCATGGCCCAAGACTTCTCGCTGCGCTACCCGCTCATCGACGGTCACGGGAACTTCGGGTCGCCCGACCCCGCTGACCGTCCGGCCGCCCAGCGCTACACGGAAGCGCGACTCGCCGCGCTGGCCATGGAGCTGCTCGGCGAGATCGACGAGGAGACGGTGGATCGCGTCGCCACCTACGACGGTCAGAACGAGGAGCCAGTCGTGCTCCCGGCAAGATTTCCGAACCTGCTGGTAAACGGCGGAGGCGGCATCGCCGTCGGGATGGCAACGAACATCCCGCCGCACAACCTCGGCGAGATCATCGATGCTGCCGTGCACCTGATCGACAACCCCGACGCCAAGGTCTCCGACCTCATGAAGATCGTGAAGGGCCCCGACTTCCCCACGGGCGCGCTCATCCTTGGCAAGGACGGGATCAAGGACATGTACACGCGCGGGCGCGGCTCGATCAAGATGCGAGCCGTTGCCGAGATCGACGAGGGCAAGAAGGGTGAGGTGCGCATCGTCGTCACCGAGGTCCCGTACCAGACCTCGGTCGAGGTGATCGGCACGAAGATCGCCGAGCTCGTGAACGACCGCAAGATCGAGGGCATCCGCGACGTGCGCAACGAGTCGGCCGGCGACACACCGCGACTCGTCGTAGAGCTCCGGCGCGACGCCAATGCCAACGTGGTGCTGAACCAGCTCTTCAAGCACACGCCGATGCAGACGAATTTCCCAGCGAACATGCTGGCGCTGGTCGACGGCGTTCCGATGGTCCTGAGTCTCGACCGCGCGTTGCTCGTCTACGTGGCGCACCAGATGGAAGTGGTGACGCGCCGCACTGAGTACCGCCTGAAGAAGGCGAAGGAGCGCGAGCACATCGTTGAGGGCCTGGTGAAGGCGCTCGGGATGATCGACAAGATCATCGAGCACATCAAGAAGTCGGCCGACGTTGATGTTGCGCGCGCCGGGCTCATGAAGAAGCCGTTCGACTTCTCCGAGATCCAGGCCAACTACATCCTCGACATGCAGCTCCGCCGCCTCACGCAACTTGAAGGCAAGAAGCTGCGCGATGAGCTCGCAGAGATCCAGACGACGATCAAGGAGCTGGAGTCCATCCTCAAGAGCAAGGCCAAGCTGCGCAAGGTCATCAAGGACGAGCTCCTCGATCTCCGCAAGCGGTACGCCGACGACCGACGCACGAAGCTCACCGTCGACACCGGCGAGATCGACGTCCTCGATCTCATCCAGGACGACGAGGTCGTCGTGGTCCTCACGAAGAAGGGGTACATCAAATCGGTCGCGGCCGACGCCTTTCGGCGTCAGAGTCGCGGCGGCAAGGGTGTGCGCGGCAGCCGAGCCAAGGACGACGACTACGTCGACAAGCTGATCAACACGACGGCGCATTCGTACCTCTTGCTGTTCTCGAACCGAGGCAAGGTGTACCGACTGCGTGCCCATGAGATCCCGATGAAGGACCGCACTGCACGCGGCACGGCGCTCGTCAACCTCCTCACGTTGTCGCAAGACGAGAGCATCGAAGCCATCATCGACACCCGCACCTATGAAGAGGGCGCGTACCTGCTCTTTGCAACCAAGAACGGCGTCGTGAAGAAGACCCGGATGACCGAGTACGACACGTCGGTGCGCAGCGGTCTGATCGCGATCAATCTGGCTCGCAACGACGAGCTCGTGCGAGTGGTGCAGACCAATGGCAAGAACGACGTCGTGATCGCCACCCGCAACGGCCAGACGATCCGGTTCGGCGAGAGCGGCGTACGAGCCATGGGCCGATCGGCGGCTGGCGTGAAGGGCATGCGTTTGAAGCCGAAAGACTCGGTGGTGGGGTGCGACGTATACCGCCGCGGCGCCGTGATGCTCTTCGTGAGCTCGAGCGGTCACGGCAAGCGCACGAAGCTCGACCTCTTCCACAAGCAGGGTCGGGGTGGGCAGGGTGTCCGGGGCATGAAGATCACCGAAGCCCGAGGCGGGGTCGTCGGCGCCTTCACGGTCAGTGACGACGACGAGATTCTGGTGTTCTCCTCAGGGGGCAATATCATTCGGCTGCCCGTCAGCGAGATCTCGGTCCAAGGCCGGGATGCAACCGGGGTGAGGGTTGCTCGGCTCGGCGAGGGTGAGACAATCGTGGCCGTTGCTCCCGTCCTCGAGGGCGAAACCGGAGAGGACTCATGAGGCGACCGTCAGGGAGCCGTGGCCCGAGCGGCCCGGCCCGTAAGGCCGAGAGCGGAGAATAGGGACCCTTGCCGAGCACCCCGGAAGACCCCACCGCGGCCTCCGAGACCGAAGGCGTGCGGGTCGACGCTCCGAGCGCGCCCGGTTCGTCCGGACCGGTCACGTCGGGCCCGGGGCCCGCAGCGCCGCCCCGCCGACCTCGGAGCGACGCGGCCCCCGCGATGGTGTCGGCATCGATCCCGGCAGAGCCGTTCGCGCCGCCTGCGCCGCCCGAGGACGTGCTTGCTGGCGGCGACATGACCGAAGCCGAGCTCTTCGACGAGGAGCCCCGTCGCGTCCGGCGTCCGAAGCGGGCGCGCCCGACCCAAGGGTCGCGGCCGACCATGGCGCCCCGCAACGAGCGCCAATTCCGCCAGACGGTGGTGAAGGTTGATCTCTGGTCAGTGACGAAGCTGTCGCTCTGCTTCTACCTGAGCGCCATGTTCGTGACCCTCGTGGCGCTGATAGCGCTTTGGGTCATCGCCGATGCCGCAGGGATCGTCGGGAGCATTGAGAAGTTTCTCGGCGAGCTCCTGTCGGCCGAGAAGGGCACGTTCCAGTTCCTGTCGGCTGAAGTGCTGCGCGGAACGATCCTCATCGGCCTCGTGGTGGTTGCGCTCCAGGTGGTCATCACTGTGGTCGGTGCGTCCTTCTACAACATCTTCTCGGAACTGTTCGGCGGGCTCGAGATCACGGTCCGAGAAGAAGAGGCCAACCCGCACACGTAATGCTCCGGGTTGCCAAGCACGGTCGCGCGGTACGCTCGCCGACCCAGTTGGGGCTATAGCTCAGCCGGTTCGAGCGCGTCCCTGATAAGGACGAGGTCCGTGGTTCGATTCCACGTAGCCCCACATATGAGTACCGTCCGCATATGAGTACCGTCCGCATATGAGTACCTTCCGCCGCGGCGTCTTTGTTGCCGGGCTCGCCGTGTTGGTTGGGCTCGTCCTGCGGGTGCGTGGCAAAGGCGTGCCGGTCACCACCGGCGGCTGGCGGGAGCTCGAGGGCCCCGACTTCCGGTGACAAGCGTTTTGCTCGCAGGGGCTGGCGAGGTCGGCTCCCGTGCGGGCCGCCAGCTCCTCGACACCGAGGGTATCGATCGGGTCGTGGTCACCGACCGATCGGCCGATCGAGCCCGCGCCCTGAGCACCGCACTCGGCCCCGCGGCGAGCTCACGAGTGTGGCCGCCAGCGTGGGACGACATCGATGCCGTCGCGGTGGCGTTCGCCGGCACCGCCGCGCTCGGGTTGGCTCGCGCGGCCATCTCTGCGGGCCGACCGGTGGCTGCCGTGGGCGATGAAGAGGCTGCGCTGGCCGCGTTGCTCGCACTCGACGAGGCCGCGCGCACGGCCAAGGTGGCCGTCGTGGCCGGGTGCGCGCTGGTCCCCGGGCTCAGCGAGGTGCTCGCCCGACACGCGGCCGATGCGCTCGACACGGCCGACGAGGTGCACGTGGCTCGGGCCGGTGCATCGGGCCCGGAGTGTATGAGCGCACTGCGCCGGCTGCGCCGTGATCGCGCGCTGGAGTGGCACGACGGCGCGTGGCGGTCCGAACGACGTCTGGGTCCGCAACTCGTGTGGTTCCCTGACCCC
>CAMDCC010000049.1 GCA_945889545.1 Bifidobacterium breve
TCGGTACCGCTGAGTGCAGTGTCGAGCCAATTTCGTGCCGCCGCGTGCCGGTCGTCGGCTTCGTTGACCGCGTAGATGAGGATGTTGGCGTCGACGAGCCTCACTTGCCGAGTCGTTGCTTGCGGAGCAGCTCTTCGTCCTCGAGTTCCGCGGCCAGCTGGAGCGCGCGGTCGAGGTTGACCGCCGGCCGCCCGAGGTCGCGGGTCGGTGTGCGGAACTCGGGCCGTGACCCGTGGCCGACAAGGCCCTCGCGGATGGCGTCGTTGAGCGCAACCTTGAACGACACCCCGCGTTCTTGCATCCGGCGTCGAACGAGGGCTTCGTTGTCGGCATCAAGGGTCACCGTCGTGCGCATGTGGAAGCATCATAGCATCAATATTGTATGCATCATGATGCCGCAGTCGTAGGTGTCAGGAGTCCAGCCACTCGGCGATGCGGTCGAGGCTGCGCTCACCCCCTGGCAGGAACGGCTGATTCAAGTGGCCGTGTCCGGTGCCGGGTTCGAACTCGACCTTGACGACGACGCCCGCGTTCTCGAGCTGCGCGGCATACGCCTCACCCGATGCGCGGAGTGAATCGGCTTCTGAGTTGAGCACGTAGACCGGGGGCTGCCCGGACGTGTCGCCGTTCGCGGCGAACGCGTACGGATCGGCCAAGCCAGCTTCGTCGTCCACGTACATCAGGTTGATGCCGCGAACCGCCTCAGGGGTGAACGAACCCAGCTGCGCCACGGAGGTTGCCAAGCTCTCACTCATTGGCGGAAGCTCGGGATGGACGAGCCCATAGACGAGGACGAGCGACGCCGGCATCGGGCTTGCGTCGTCGCGCAGACGCTTCACCACGCCGGCGGTGAGGTTGCCACCCGCGCTCGCACCCCCGATGTGCAGGCGATCGGCGGTCGTCCCGAGCTCGACGCTGTTGGCGCATGCCCACAGCCACGCGTCGAGGATGTCGTCGGACGGAACGGGGTAGTGCACGCCGTCCAAGCACTTCGTGTACTCGACGGCGAGGACGGGGAACCCCCGCGCTGCGATGGTCAGTCCCACCCAGTGCGACTCGGCCATGTCGAGGTCGCCGCCGATGAAGCCGCCGCCGTGCACCCACACCAGCCCGGCGCCGGAAAGGTCGCCCGGAACCCGATAGTGCCGGGCACGGACCTCGCCGTGGCGCCCGGCAATCGCGACATCTCGCACTTCGACCGCGGCCAGGTTGGGGTAGTGGGCGACGAGTTCGGCGGTGTCGGGCGACTCGGGCATGAACGCGACCATCTCCTCGAGACTCATGGTCTCGAACGCGTGCTTGATGTCCTCGATGGTCACGCCTTCCGGGAGGGCGAGCTCGTCAGTCATCTTCGAAGACTACGCGGCCCCCAGGGTTCGTGCTAAACAGTCGTTCAGTACTCACGGCCTCCGAGTACAACGCGAATGGCTTCCTTCCGACCGTCAATTGGACGACCGCTCACGATGACACCGAGGCCGGTCAAGGCACTGGTATGTTGAACCCATGCGGGCAACCATTGACAAGGCAGGAAGATTGGTCATTCCCAAGCCATTGCGTGACCGGCTCGGATTGCGGCCGGGCGACGTCGAGGTGACGGCAGACGGCAACGCATTGCGAGTCGAGCCGGTTGCCGGGACCGACGTTGAGGAGCGCGGCGGGCGGGTAGTGATCCCGAGCTCGGGATCGGTCATCACCGACGATGACGTCCGGGTGCTCCGCGATGCCAACCAGAGGTGATCAGCCACTCCTCATTGACACGAGCGTCGCCATCGCGCTGCTCGTCACTGACCACGAACACCATGCCGCGACCGTAGAAGCCCTTGGGCGACGTCGGCTCGGGTTGTGCGGGCACGCGGCGTTCGAGACCTTCTCGGTGTTGACTCGGTTGCCGTCCCCCATGCGGCGCACGCCCACCACTGTGACCCGGCTGCTCGCTGCGAACTTTCCAGAGAGTCGCTACTTGCCCGAGAGAGACGCCGCGAGTCTCTTGGCTGGCCTCGCGGAGTCCGGGCTCGCTGGCGGTTCCGTCTATGACGCGTTGGTCGGAGCGACGGCGGTGGCACATGACCTCACGCTCGCCACGCGAGACCGGCGTGCAGCCGAAACGTACCGCGCGCTCGCCGTCGACGTGCTCTGGGCCGTTTGAGCGCGCCTTGAAGATCGGGATCGTTGGTACCGGCGCCATGGGCTCGGTCTATGCCGGCATGTTCGCGAGGGCTGGACACGAGGTGTGGGCCATCGACGCTCGGCATGAGCAGTTGGACGCGATCGCACGCTCCGGGCTCACCGTCTCGGGCGCGAGCGGGAGCTTTGTAGTCCACAACATCGACGTTGCGCGTGTCCCCGCCGACGTCGGTTCCTGCGATCTCTGGCTGGTCGCGACGAAGGCGCACGATGTCGAGGACGTCGTACCCCACCTCGTTCCGCTCTTACAACCGGACAGCATCGTGATGACGCTCCAGAATGGCCTCGGATCAGGCGAACGTGTCGCTCGCCACGTCCCGTCGAAGCACATTGTGATCGGCGTAGCCGAGGGTTTTGGCTCGTCGATCCCCAAGCCGGGGCATGTCCATCACGAAGGTATGCGATTGATTCGGATCGGCGAGCTACTCGGCGGCCTCAGCGATCGCGTCCAACACCTCGAGCAGGTGTTCCACGACGCGGGATTCAACGCGCGGGCGTTCGCAGACGTGCACCTCATGATCTGGGAGAAGTTCCTCTGCAACGTCACACTCAGCGCTCCGTGCGCGGCTTTTGACGTGACCGTCGGTGAGCTGATGGGCAACGCCGAAGCGTGGGCGGTCGCGCTTGGGTGCACGATGGAGGCATACCGGGTGGGCGTGGCGATGGGCCTCGCCTTCCCGTTCGACGATCCGGTGCGGTACGTGACCGACTTCGCCAGCACGATCCCGGAGGCCAGCCCGTCCATGCGCCTGGACCACCTCGCCCGTCGACCCTCGGAGATCGAAGTGATCAACGGCCAAGTCGTGACCTTGAGTCTCGAGCTCGGGCTGGAGGCTCCGTACAACGAGACGCTGTGCGCGATCTTGCGCCGACGGGAGGCAGACTTCGCGACGTTCTGACTGCGAGGAACTGCACTGAAGCCCGACTGATTGGAGAGAGAATGACGGCCATTGCGGCAGGAGTCCGCGTGCTCGAGGTCGCCGAGCACACCTTTGTCCCAGCGGCGTCTGCGCTCCTTGCCGATTGGGGTGCCGACGTGATCAAGGTCGAGCACATCGAACGCGGTGACGCGATGCGCGGGCTCGCGTCGACCGGCACGGCGATGGTCCCGAAGGACGTGCACGTGCTGCTCGAGCATTCGAATCGTGGGAAGCGCAGCATTGCGCTCGACCTGACGTCTGCCGACGGCCGAGACCTGCTCGCTCGGCTGGCGGTGCAGGCCGACATCTTCCTCACGAACAAGCTGCCAGGCGTGCGCCGCAAGTTGAAGATCGACGTTGACGACATCCGGGCCCACAACCCGTCGATCATCTACGTGCGGGGTACCGGACAGGGCGAGCGAGGTCCCGACGCCGACAAGGGCTCGTACGACTCGCTCGCGTTCTGGGCACGGACGGGCATCGCCGCGGGGGTCACGCGTCCCGAGTACGGGCATGTGCCGGGACCGCCCGCGCCGGGCTTCGGTGACTCGATCGGCGCGATGACGATCGCCGGAGGAATGCTCGGTGCTTTGTTCCACCGCGAGCGAACGGGCGAGGGAACAGTCGTTGACGTCTCACTCTTGGGCACCGGGCTGTGGGCGATCGGGCAGGCGCTGGGCCTCTCGTTGCTCCTCGAGACGCCGTGGGCGCCGCCACCCGCGGAAGCCACAAGGGCCAATCCGCTGGTCGCCAACTACCTGACCAAGGACGGTCGGTGGATCGCGCTCTGCTGCTTGCAAGCCGGCCAGTACTGGGCGCCGCTCGCCAACGCGATTGGGCAACCGGATCTTGCCACCGACGCTCGCTTTGCCGATCACGCGTCGCTGATGGCGAACTGTGCGGCCGCAGGCGAGATCCTGCGTGACGCTTTTGCTGAGCGCAGCCTCGACGAATGGCGCATCGCACTCGAGGAATTCGTGGGCCAATGGACGGTCGTGCAACACACGCTTGAAGCGGCTGCCGACCCACAGTCGGTCGCGAACGGGTACGTGCAGCCATGCGAGACCGCGGCCGGAGTTCCGTTCCAGCTCGCGGCAGCTCCCGTGCAGTTCGACGAACAAGCCGCGGTGCCAGGGCGTGCTCCAGAGTTCAATGAGCACGGCGACGAGATCCTCGGTGAGCTTGGCCTCGATTGGGACACGATCGTCGATCTCAAAGTGCGCGGCGTGGTCGCGTGACGGACGCCTACACGAATCCGGTACTGCCAGGGTTCCATCCGGATCCAAGTGTGTGCCGCGTCGGCGACGACTACTACCTCGTCACCTCGACGTTCACCTACTTCCCCGGGGTTCCGATCTTCCGCTCGCGCAACCTCGTCGACTGGACCCAGATCGGCAACGTGCTCGACCGCCCGTCACAGCTCGATCTCGACGACACGCGCGGCTGGGCATCGATGGGCGTGTGGGCGCCAACGATCCGTCACCACGACGGTCGTTTCTGGATGATCACGACCAACCAGACCGACCACGGTTCGAAGAACTTCTTCGTGACAGCCGATGACCCAGCCGGACCGTGGACGGATTCAGTCCCGCTTGCGGTCGACGGTTGCGATCCGGAACTCGCGTGGGATGTCGACGGCGCCTGCTGGTTGCACTTCTCCAAGTTCGGGATCTACCGATGCCGGATTGACGACTCGACCGGCGCACTGCTCGACGAACCGGAGGCGACGTGGTCGGGTACCGGCCTCCAGTACCCGGAATCTCCGCATCTCTACGAGCACGATGGCGTCTGGTACTTGATGATCGCCGAGGGTGGTACGCACTCCGGTCATGCGGTGTCGATTGCGCGCGGGCCGGGGCCCGCTGGTCCATGGGAAGGCTGTCCGACCAATCCCTTCCTCAGTCACCGGAGCACCAATCAACCGATCCAGAACACCGGCCATGCCGATCTCGTGGAAGCCACGGACGGGTCGTGGTGGATGATCCTCCTCGGCGTTCGCCCGCGTGGTCTGAGTCCCGCGTTCCACGTGCTCGGGCGCGAGACGTTCCTGGCTCCGGTGGAATGGATCGACGGGTGGCCGGTCGTCGATGAGGTCGCGCTCACTGTTGAACGACGCCCACCCGGTCCGGTGGAACCGGTCAGCGATGCTGCGCGTGACGAGTTCGACGGACCGATATTGCACCCGCGTTGGCTCGCGGTGCGCCGGTTTCCTGACGCGATCTCTTCGCTCGAAGAGCGTCCGGGATGGCTCACGTTGCACGGTGACGACGCGACGCTCGATGCGCCCACCCCAGCATTCGTCGGTCGCCGCCAACAGCATCATCTGTGCCGCGTCCGCGCACGGCTCGAGATCGGCACGGCGCGCGAGGCCGGGCTCGCAGTCCTGCTTGATGACACCGCGCACTACGAGATCGGTGTCGTGGGCGATCAGGTCGTTGCCCGGGCGCGCATCGGCTCGCTCCAGGTTGTGCTCGGGGAAGTGGAGCGCCCTGCCGCGTCGATCGATCTTGCCGTCGAGACGAGGCCATCCCTCTTTGGGCCTGACATCGTCGTGCTCGGGTTCGAGGACGTCCGCGGCGATCTTCAGATCGTCGCTGAGCTCGACGGGCGATACCTCTCCACCGAGGTGACCGGGGGTTTCCTCGGGCGCGTCATCGGCATGTACGCCGTCGGGGGCACAGCGGCCTTCGACTGGTTCGACTACGAGGAAGTCACAGCCCCGATCACGGCGTAAGCACTTGCGCTCCGCGTCCTTGCTGGATGAGGGGTACGTACTCGTCGAGCGCGGCCAATTCGGCTGTGTCGGAGAGATCGATCACGCGCCTCTCTTCCGCCGACCGGTACGCGGCCATGGTGAGCCGCACGATCTCGACGCCGTAGTCGAAGTCGAGGAACGCCGACACTCCTCGTTGGAACGCGGCCAGTGCATCACGGTGCTCGTCGACGTAGCCGTAGAGGTCGGGCTCGTTCGGCTGGATGGCGAGGAGACCGCGTGATGCCGTCGCCTTCTCGAGCGCGAGCTCGGCGTCGGCGACCGCCGTCGCCGCCTCGTCGCCAATGAAGATCTCGAGCGGTGATCGCAAGGTGTTGGCTTCGAGCGCGTACCCCGGACCGATCCCGTCGACAAGCAGGCGCAGGCCCTGCTTGTCGTACATCCACGACACGGTGAACTGAGCCTTGGACGTCTGACCGGTGTCGGGGTCTCGATACGTGACGATGCCGGTGGCGAAGTCCTCGGCGGGCGTCTTGGAGTAGTCGACCCCGTACCGGTCGAGGAGCTGCTGGCGCCAATGAGGCTGGCCCCACTTGAGCAGCCCGATGTCGGCCGACACCGAGACCGGTTCGAGATGTCGAGGTGGCTTGCCAGCAGGGGTGAGCAAGTACCAGCCGACGGCGAGGCAATGGCACCCCATGTCGGAGAGCACGCCGCCACCTTGCAGTGTGGGGTCCCAGAACCATGCGTTGTGCGGACCGGCGTGCTCTTCGTTCGAACGAGCGAGGGCGAGCGGCCCCATTGCCGATGCGACGTCGGCCAGCTGCGTGCGTGCAACTTGCACAAGGCCCATGTGGATCTGGTTCTCGAAGTAGGCGGTGGGGGCACCGATCTGCTTCGCGAGGTCGTTGACGCGCTTGGCCTCGGCAAGGTTGCGCGCGAGCGGCTTCTCGCAGACCAACCCGCGCAGCTGCGCGCCTGAACCGGCGAGCTGTTCCATCACTTCGACGCGCACGTGGTTCGGGTTGAAGATGCAGACGACGTCCACCTCAGTCGCCATCTCGGCGACCGAGTCGTAGACCGTGCACGGTCCGAGTCCGCGGTCCCGTGCGGACGCGGCGAGCTCATGTGGGGGAGTGCGTGACGTGATGCCGGCGACCTCGATGCCGCGTACCTGCTCGAGCGCCCGAAGGTGGAAGCCGGTGACGAAGCCGGCGCCGACGATGCCGTATCGCAGGGGTTCCACGGTGATGCCCGTCAGTCGTCGAAGGTGTTCGGCGCCAGACCGACCGGGAGTGGCTCGGCGCGCTCGACCGTTGTGCTGAGGTTGACGCGCTGGCCCGACTCGGCTGCACGGAGGGTCTCCGTCATGAGCTCGAGCACATGCAGGGAGAGGTCGGCCGACGCTCGGTGGGCGCGACCGGTACGTTGTGCCCAGAGCATGTCGGCGAGGCCGATGCCGCGCGACTGCGGCACGTTCGCCTCGACCAGCGGTACGTCGGTCCATTCCTGCTCGCCGGCCCGCCTGAGTCGTACCGGCCCGTCGAAGGTGTTCGGGTCGGGCACCGAGAGGATCCCTTCGGTGCCGTAGATCTCGATGGTGTTGCGCCAGTCCAAGACGTCGAAGCTGAGAACGAGCGTGGAGATCGGCCCCGCGGCGTGTTCCATCACGCTCACGACGTGGGTCGGGACCTCGACGTCCATCTCCTCGCCGCGGCGCGGCTCGGAGTTGATCATCCGCTTCGCTCGCGAGATCCGAGCGGCGCCGGTGACTGTGCGCGCCGGTCCGAGCAGCTGCACAAGCGCGGTGAAGTAGTAGGGCCCCATGTCGAAGAGCGGTCCCGCGCCGTGTTGGTAGAAGAAATCAGGGTTGGGGTGCCACCACTCCGGGCCGCCTTGGAGCATGTGGGCGTTCGCTGCGACGGGCACACCGATGTCGCCGCGATCTATCACGGCGCGCGCCGTTTGGAGCCCGGCGCCGAGGAAGGTGTCGGGCGCACAGCCAAGGCGCAGGCCGCTCTCGTTGGCAAGCCGTACGAGGTCGCGTCCTTCGTCGAAGTCGATGCCGAGCGGCTTCTCGCTGAAGACGGCGCGCCCCGCCTCGAGTCCGGCGCGGGTGACCGCCGCGTGGGCCTTGGGCGGTGTGAGGTTCACCAGTGCGTCGATGTCGTCGGCGCTCAGGATCTCGTCGAAGGTTGCCACCCGAGCACCGCTGGCCGTCGCGAGCTCCTGCGCCTTTTCGGGGATCGCGTCGGTACAGGCGACGACCTCGACGTTGCCGAGCTCAGCGAGGGTGGTGGTGTACGCGGGGGAGATCACCCCGCAGCCGACGATGGCGACCCGACTCACGACTCAGTTGCCTGACGTCCCGTTGAAAGTCCGCCGTTCACGAGGTAGTCGTGACTGCGCGCCACTGCTTCCTCCATACTCGTCGCACACTGATCGAGTTCCACGATGTGCCAGCGCGCGGTTGGTGCCGCGGCGAGCGCCGCGGGGATATCCATCTCGCCGTCGCCGACGGCCACCATGTCGCCGCCCTCGGTAGCGGGCCCATCCTTCACGTGCAGCAGTCCCACGCGATCGCCGAGCTCACGCAGCAGCTCCGCCGGGTCAACGCCGCCCACGCGGGCCCAGTAGATGTCGACCTCGGCGACGATGCCGGCTTCCAACCGGTCGAAGAGCGCGAGGAGCGCGGGACGGCCGTCGACCGACTGCTGCAGCTCCCACCAGTGGTTGTGGTAACCGAGCGTGAGCGATCGCGCCTTCACCTTCTCGTTGGCTGCGTTGAGGCGGTCGGCCGTGCGCGCAACAGCCTCGGCGTCCGCGAAGTCGTCGGGCCAGATAGCCGGCACGACCACCGTGTCGGTGCCCAATGCCTTGTACGTGTCGAGCGCTGGCTCGAACGCGTCGTCGGGATCGAGACCTTGATGCGCGCTGGCCAGGCGAAGCCCGGTGTCGGCGAGCACTTGGCCCAGCTCGTCGGGGGTGAGGTCGTTGAATCCCGCGAGCTCGACGCCGACGTATCCCATCGCCGCCACCCTCTGGAGCACGCCGACGAAGTCGGTCGCGCACTCCTCGCGCAGCGAGTACAGCTGGACGGCGATCGGGGGAGGAGTTGGCATGGGCGGGATGTTAACGGTAACAAGGGTCCCGGTGCAGGGGGCCGCACGAACCGCCCGGTAATAGCCTCATGCTCCGCACCTTGAGGTGACGCTGAGATGGGGGACGAGATGGCCGACGACGCGCAACGCATCACTGACCTCGTCGACATCCATGCACTGTGTGCGCGCTACATGTCCTACGCGAGCCAGTTCGTGCAGGATCAATGGCTCGACGTGTTCACGCCCGATGGTGAATACAACGCCTTCGGCACTCCGTACACGCTCGAGCGCTTCCCAGCCTTGCTCGCCGCGGCCCCGCGCGGTCAGTTCATCGGCAACATGCCCGTGGTCGAGCTCGATGGTGACAGCGCTACCGGGGTGCAGCACTTCGTGTTCATCGATCAGCACACGCATGCCATGCGGCTCGGTTGGTACCGCGACGAGTACTGCCGCACGTCGGATGGCTGGCGGATCTACCGACGCTCGACCACGTTCATGCGGAAGAAGGGTGGCTTCGACTCGGGTGAGCCGCACGATCCCCTTGGGGATGGTTAGGCACCGAGGCCGCGGAGGCAGAACTCCCAGGTTTGCTCGGCCGTGAGCCGCATCTTCGGGTCTGAGATGAGGCGATTTCCGAACCAGCTGTACATCACGATCTGCTGCACGAGCGCGGCTGCTTGGCGAGTGTCTGCCACGCTGATCGTCTTGGCCGTGGCTGCTTCCCCGACCAGCTCGAGCAACAAGCGAGAGACCGGTTCGATCGCGGCCTTCACTCGCTCGGGATGGGCGACGGCGAGCTGCACCGAGAACTCGGAGATCGGCCGGCGGTTGTGCGCACCGCGCTTGCGGGTGGAGTCGGCCGGTTCGCACCACTCGTGGAGACGGATCGCGCAGGCACGAAGGCGCGCGAGCGGCTCGGTCTCTTCTGCGACCGCTTCGCGGAGATCGATCGCCGACTCGAGCATGGAGTCCTCGAACAGCGCGAGGAGCAACTCATCCTTGCCGTGGAAGTACTGGTAGAAGCCGCGCAGCGACTGCTTCGAGCGGTCGATGACCTCTTGGATCGTGAAGTCGGTCGTGCCCTTCTCGTCGATGAGCTCGAACGCCGCGTCCAGGAATCGCTGCACCCGCTGCTCGGCGCGTGACCGCGCCGCGTTCAGACTCCGCGACACTGCTCGCTGACGCCACGCGGGTTCTTTCGCGTCGCCAGTCGCGGGCGCCTCGACGCTCTCAGAATCCACTTTCACTCCTGCGACGGTACCAGCGCGCTTCGCGCATCAACCGGCTTTCCGCTTCTGTTGCAACGCATCCACGGCATCCCAATGCGCGTCGGCGGTCCACAGTCGGGCAAAGGCATCGACCGCGTCGCTCTCGAGTTCGGGAAAGCAGTATGGCGCGGACGCGCCGATCACGGCTTTTACAGCGCGCGTCGTACCGGGAGCGGTATCCGCCAACTTCTGCGCCAGCGCTCGCCACTCGCGGTCGAACTCAGCACGGGGAACAACAATGTCCACAAGGCCAAGGCGCTGCGCGCTCGGCGCGTCGTAGAGCTGACCGGTCGCGATAGCGAGGATCGCCTTGCCCCGCCCGACGACCTGAGCGAGCCGTTCCGCGCCGCCCCACGCCGGCATGATGCCGAGCGACGCCTGGTTGAACCCGATCTTGACGTCGTCGGCCGCGATGCGGATGTCGGCCGAGATGGCGACCTCAGCACCGCCGCCGAGGGCGTGACCGTTCAACGCGGCGATGACCGGGATCGGGAATGTGGCGATGCGATCGAGGACGCCGCGCACCCGGCGCGCCATGTTGACAGCGTCGTCGTGTGTACGAACCGTGCTGAGCTCCTTGAGATCACCACCCGACACGAACGCGCGATCTCCGCCGCCGCGCACCACCAAGACGGCGGCGTCGGTGGTTGCGATCTGGTCGAGCGCAGCCTCGAGTTCGTCGGTCGTAGCGAATCCGATGGCGTTGCGAGCCTCGGGGCGGTCGATCGTCACGACCGCGACACCGGCGTCGACCTCGACCCGCACTCCGCCCGGGGATTGACTCCCGCCGGACTCGGTCATCGGTGCGTCTCCTGGTGTGATCGGAAGTGAGAACACCACTCTCCCATTTCGTGGTGGCGTGTGCACCTTTTCCGCGTAGGTGATTTCCGTTACCCTCCGGCGGTGGAGATGCGGGACATTCGCAGTGAGGCCGGGATCCCGCTGAAGGTCAGCTACGGGCCGGAAGATCTTCCGGACCCGGCGGCGATCCCGCCGCCGGGCGAGTTCCCCTTCACCCGTGGCAACTTCCCCGACGGGTACCGCGGCCGCGTGTGGACCCTCCGCCAGTACTCGGGCTTCGGCACGCCCGAGGAGTCGAACGAGCGGTATCGCTATCTGCTCGAACAGGGCGGGACCGGCCTCTCGGTGGCGCTCGACCTGCCCACCCAATGTGGCTACGACTCCGATCACCCCGACGTCGAAGAAGAGGTGGGTCGTGTGGGGGTCGCGCTCGACACGCTCGCCGACGTCGAGATCCTGTTCGACCAGATACCGCTTGATGCCATCAGCACGAGCTGGACGATCAACGGCACCGCCGCCATCATCCTCGCCTTCTACGTGGCCGCGGGCGAGAAGCAAGGCGTCGACCGGGCGAAGCTGCGCGGCACGATCCAGAACGACATCCTCAAGGAGTATGTGAGTCGCGGCACGTGGATCTGGCCGCCCCGACCCTCGCTGCGGCTCATCGCCGACACGATCGAGTTCTGTGCCGCCGAGGTGCCGCGGTTCAACGCGATCTCGGTGGCCGGCGCGCACTTTCGTGATGCCGGTGCGAACGCCGCCCAGGAGATGGCGTTCACGCTCATGGACGGCATCACCTACTGCGACGAGGTGGTCTCGCGCGGTCGGATGACGATCGACGAGTTCGCACCGCAGGTCTCGTTCTTCTTCTACACGCACGGCGACTTCTTCGAGGAGATTGCGAAGTATCGGGCTGGACGGCGCCGCTGGGCGCGTATCGTGCGCGAGCGGTACGGCGCCAAAGAGGACCGATCGTGCATGTTTCGCGTGGGGTGCGTGGCGGGCGGCGCGTCGCTCTACGCGCCGCAGGCTCACAACAACATCGTGCGCGTTGCGTACGAAGCCATGGCGTCGGTGCTCGGAGGGGTGCAGTCGATGTTCACCGCCGCGTGGGACGAGCCCTTCGCGCTGCCGAGCGAAGACTCGGCCACGCTGGCGCTGCGTACACAACAGGTGCTCGCTGAGGAGACCGGCGTGACGCGTGTCGCCGATCCGCTCGGAGGCTCGTACTACGTCGAGGCGCTGACCGACGAGATGGAAGCCAAGGTCATCGAGATCATGGATGACCTCGAACAGCGCGGCGGGATGGTCAAGGCCGTCGAAGAGGGCTACCTCCAGCGACTCATCTCCGAAGAGGCGTTCCGAATCTCTGGCGCCGTCGCATCGGGGGAGCGTCCGATCGTCGGGGTGAACCGCTTCCAGACCGACGAGGAGGCGCCCGAGACCGAGGGCTACGAGCTCAACGAGCAGGGCCGCGCGCGCCAGCTCGAGCGACTCGCCGAGGTGAAGCGCTCGCGTTCCGCGTCCGACGTGCGCGCGACGCTCGATGAGCTCGGCCGCGCCGCAGGTGCCGAGGACATCAACCTGATGCCGCTGCTCGTCGAGTGTGCAAAGGCGTACTGCACGGTGGGCGAGATGGTCGACGTGTTGAAGGACAAGTGGGGCGAGTTCCAGCAACCGGCAGTCTTCTGATGTCCACGCCGGTGCGAGTGCTCGTCGGAAAGCCCGGCCTCGACGGCCACGACCGCGGCGCGAAGCTCGTTGCCCGAACGCTTCGCGATGCCGGCTTCGAGGTGATCTATCTCGGCATTCGTCAGAAGCCCGAGACGATCGCCGCCGTCGCCGTGCAGGAGGACGTTCGGATCGTCGGGCTGAGCATCCTGAGCGGCGCGCACGTCGCGCTCACCGAGAAGGTGGCGAATGCGTTGCGAGCCGCAGGGGCGGAAGACGTGTTGCTCGTGGTCGGCGGCACAATCCCCAAGCGCGACGTTCCCCGACTCGAAGCAGCCGGAGCCGCCGCGGTGTACCCAACCGGCACCCCGCTCGAGACGATGGTCGAGAGCATGCGGGAGCTGTCAGCCGACGTTCAGGCGCCCTCGTAGAAACGGTGCTCGTCGAAGGGGGAGCTGCTCCAGTCGTCCACCGCCGTTGCCTCGGCCAACCGCCGTTGTGGTCCGGGCGATGCGTGGCCGTCGCGATCCGAGTAGGTGTCCTC
>CAMDCC010000050.1 GCA_945889545.1 Bifidobacterium breve
GATGAGGGTGCATTCCTCATCGAAGCCGAATACTGGGCCCTAAATCCGGTTACGGGCGGGTGGCGCCAACTGCCAAACCCGGAATCGGGGCCCGCCTGTGTCGTAGGAGACCACCTCGTAGCGTTCACGCCACTTGGAGCACCGGGCACGACGAGCGAAACGGTTCAGGACGGTCTCCTTCCCCAAGCCGGAGTCAGTATTAGGACCCTGGCCAAGGGCGACACTCAATGGCAAGAAACACAGCAGCCGACCGAAACCGTCGACTGATTCGGACTGGGTCTGCCGGAGACTCGGTGGGTTGGTTTCTCATGCCGCGTTGGGCTGAGACTGGTGACGGTAGTGGTCGTCTTCGACTTCTGCTGGGGTGAGGTCGTCGAGCTCGCCGTGGAGGCGTTCCTCGTTGAACCATGCGACCCAGCCGCAGGTCGCGATCTCGAGGTCGTCGAGTCCGCGCCAGTGGCCGCCGTTGCGTGCGAGCTCCGCCGGGTTGCGGTGCAGTTCGGTCTTGAACAACGCGAAGACGCTCTCTGCCATCGCGTTGTCGAACGAATCGCCGATGGTGCCGATCGATGGTGCCGCGTCGATCTCATCGAGCCGTTCGGTATACGCGAGCGACGTGTATTGCGAGCCGGCATCCGAATGGCAGATCACGCCGTCGATGTCGGTCCCGCGTCGTGTCCAGGCGGCCATGTTCAACGCGTCGAGCACCAGGCTGGTGTGCATGGTCCGGGCGGCTTTCCAGCCGACAATGCGCCGGCTGAACACGTCGGTGATGAACGCGACGTAGACGATCCCACTCCAGGTCGAGCAGTAGGTGAAGTCCGCGACCCACTTCTGGTTCGGTGCCGTGGCGGTGAAGTCGCGGTTCATCAGATCGGGTGCGCGCACCGCAGCCGGGTCGGCGTGGGTGGTGAAGCGCTTCTTGGCGCGGCTGGCGCCCCGGATGTCCTCGGTCCGCATCAGCCGGGCCACCTGATCACGGCCGACATCGAGGCCGGCCTTGCGGGCGGCCTTGGTGAGCTTGCGTCGGCCATACACCGAGTAGTTCCGTTCCCACAGCGCCCGCAACCGTGGACGCAGCTCGGCGTCACGCACTGCTCGCGCCGACGGCGGGCGGGTCTTGGCGTCGTAGTACGTGGAAGGGGCGACCTGCAGTGTCTCGCAGATCGGCTCGACCCCCCATCGCAGCCCACCGGACCGCAGGGTCCGGTGGGCGTCGATGAACGCGACTACTTCTTGGGTCGACCGTCGAGCTCGGTCGCGAAGAAAACCGACGCGGCCTTCAAGATGTCGTTCGCGCGCCGCAACTCTCGGTTCTCCTTCTCCAGCGCGGCGATCCGCTCACCGTCGACACTCGACGTTCCCGCCCGACGTCCCGAGTCGACCTCGGCCTGGTGAACCCAGTTCCGCAACGACTCGGTCCCGACACCCAGCTCGCGGGCAACGCGGGTGATCACACCGTGCTTCTCGCCGGTCTGCTCGCGGACCTCGAACACCATCCGAACCGCGCGCTCGCGCAGCTCCACTGGATACTTCTGCGGCCTCCGCCGCTGCTTGCTGTCTCCCATGACTCCATCCTCGCTTCCAAGGTATGGAGCCTCCGGGGATCCCAGTCCGATTCAGCGGCGACGATGTGGACGCTGCTCGCTCAACCCCACCGTTGGCCCGAGTGGGGACCCTCGGTGCGAAACGTCGAGTGCGGCGACGACGTGATCCGCCCCGGGACGCACGGCCGAGTCCGAACCCCCATCGGGCTGTGGCTCCCCTTCACGATCACCGCCGTGGAGCCTGGACGAACTTGGCACTGGCGTGTCGCCGGCCTCGCCGCCACCGGGCACAGACTCGAACCCGTTGACGAGCACCACACCCGCGTCGCCTTCGAGGTCCCGGCGTGGGGATTCCCCTACGCCATCGTGTGTCGGGCCTCCCTGCGGAACCTCGACCGCATAGCCAACGAGGTCCCCGCGGCCTGACTCGCCCAGGGCTCGCCCATTCGCCCACGCGATTAGGCGGGCGGCCTCGCCCCGTCGGCCTCGTCGCGCTTCTGCCACGCCTCGAACTGCGTGAGACCGAAGAGGAACACAGCCGTCATCGCGATCACGGAGACAACGCAGCCGATGACGAACAGCACAGCCAAGCTCATCGCTTGTCCTCCCCGACCAGCATCAGCGCTCCGAGAGCGAGGATCGACGGGACCCAAAGGCCGACGAAGATCCCCTGCGTACGCTCCTCAGCCAGGAAGAAGAGTCCGACCGAGAGCAGGAACGAGAGGAATGCTGCGACCAGCAGCAAGACCCTGATCGCCGCGAACCGCGACATGTTTGGCCGGTTGATCGTCATGACTCCAGACCTTCCGTGATAACCCACGTTGATGACTACCACTGTCTAGCGCCAGTTACCGTATCCACGCGGACCACGACCTCGACCGGCACCAGCGCCGAAGACACGGGGCGCCGACGATGGCTTCTTTCCCAAAGCGGTGTCCACTCACCCTTCCGCGCTCCCAACCCGCATCCCTACTCCTCCCCGATACCCGACAAACTCAGTGGGGCCAGACGTACGATCTACGGGCCGTTGGACGAGCAGAAGGTGATCATGACCACTCCTGACGGCGTGGACTTCGACCTTGAGGTGCTGCGCGAGAGGTATCGCGAGGAGCGCGAGCGGCGCCTCCGCGCCGACGGCATCGAGCAGTACGTCGAAGTCGTCGGTGCGTTCGCGCCGCTTGCCCACGATCCGTGGGCCGACCCGAACTTCAACCGGGAGCCGCTGGCCGATGAGGTGGACGTTGCACTGATCGGCGCCGGCTTCGGTGGCCTGCTGACCGGGGCGTACCTACGCGAGCACGGCGTCGAGAGCATCCGCCTCATCGACAAGGCCGCCGACGTCGGAGGGACGTGGTACTGGAACCGCTATCCGGGCATCGCGTGTGACATCGAGTCCTACGTCTACATGCCCCTCTTGGAGGAGCTCGGCTACATCCCATCCGAGAAGTACGCCAAGGGCGAAGAGATCTTCGAGCACTGCCGCCGCATCGCCGCGCACTACGACCTCTGCCGAGACGCGTGCCTCCAGACCGAGGTGCACGAGATCCGCTGGGACGCAGAAGCCACGCGGTGGGTGATCTTCACCAACCGCGGCGATGCGATACGTGCCCGGTTCGTGTGCATGGCGAACGGCTTCCTGCAGAAGCCGAAGCTGCCAGGCATCCCCGGCATCGAGACGTTCCATGGGCACACCTTCCACACCAGTCGGTGGGACTGCGCCTACACGGGCGGCGATGCGACGGGGAACCTGACGAACCTCGCCGACAAGCGCGTGGGGATCATCGGCACCGGCGCCACGGCGGTGCAATGCGTCCCTCACCTCGGCGCCGGTTCACAACATCTCTTCGTGTTCCAGCGCACGCCGTCGTCGGTCGACGTCCGGGCCAACCGGCCGACGGACCCGGAATGGGCCACGTCCCTCGAACCCGGCTGGCAACGGCACCGGATCGAGAACTTCCAGGTCCTCACCGCCGGCGGCATTGCCGACGAGGACCTCGTCGACGATGCGTGGACGAGCATCACCAAGAAGCTGCTTGCAATGCGGCTGAACAACACGAGCGGCTTGTCCGCCGAGCAGCTCGCCGCGACGATGGAGCTGGCCGACTTCGCCAAGATGGAACAGGTTCGGGCGCGCGTCGATGCGATCGTCGAGGACCCCGCGACGGCAGAAGCCCTCAAGCCGTGGTACCGGCAGTTCTGTAAGCGGCCGTGCTTCCACGACGAGTATCTGCAGACGTTCAACCGAGACAACGTCACACTCGTCGACACCCACGGCCGCGGCGTGGACCGGATCACGGAAAGCGGCGTTGTCGTGGATGATATCGAGTACGAGCTCGACTGCCTCATCTTCGCGACCGGCTTCGAGGTCGGCACCGACTACTCACGCCGCGCCGGCTTCGCGCTCGTCGGCCGAGACGGGCTCACCTTGACGGACAAGTGGCACGACGGTGTGCGCACATTCCACGGACTGCACATCCACGGCTTCCCGAACTGCTTCGTGCTGAGCATCGCCCAGTCGGGCTTCACGGTGAACTTCCCTTACCTCCTCGACGTCCAGGCGCAGCACGTAGCGTGGGTAATCGCGTCGGCGCTGGAGCACGACGTCGTCGAGCTGGAGGCATCCGAGGTGGCGGAGCAAGCCTGGGTCGACGAGATCGTCACGCGTGGCGAGCGCACCACGGACTCGGCCCAGTTCTGCACCCCCGGCTACTACAACGCCGAAGGGCAGGCCGACGCCCGGACGCGCCAGGGTGGCTTCTACTTCGGCGGCCCGACCGAGTACGCCGAGATCCTCGAGACCTGGCGATCCGACGGAACCGCGCCGGGTCTCGACGTCCGTACGCAGGAGGCCACGCGATGATCAACGGCACGTTCGACCCGTCGCGCTACCAGTGGCGCGAGGTCACCGGCGACCCGGCTTCCTCGATCAAGATCCACCACGACTACACGATCCTCGGACACGACCTCGACGCGGGCACGCTCGACATGGTCGTGCGGTGGCATGGCGACGGCGGGCACTGTCCGCTGCACCGCCACACCGCGACCACGACGGTGATCGTGCTCGAGGGCGAACAGCACCTCTGGGACATCGAGGACGACGGCTCGCTTGGCGACCACCGGGTCCGCCGAGCCGGCGACTATGCGCTCTGCAGCGACGAGGCGAAGCCCCACCTCGAGCGCGGTGGGGAGGAAGGCGGCCTCGTCTTCTTCGGTGCCCACTCACCGACCGGTCTGCTGTACGAGATCGTCGACGAAGACCAGAACGTGATCTCGAACGTGACGATGGAGTCACTCCTCGCCGACTTCGCGGCGAACGCCTGACGGGTTCGACTGCGGGCGTGGCTCTCGCTGGGTCTCACGCCTCCTCGACGAAACGGGAAGCGCAGCCGGTCTTGTCGACGCGGTCGTGACGGACCCGGAAGTGGGTGGGCCTGGGAGCGCACCTCCCGTCGTCAGCCGGCCATGACCTCCGCGATGGAGACGACCTCCCCGGTCGCTCGCGCCCCTCAGCACCGTCCTGCTCGCCAGAGTTCTCCTCCGCGAACATCGCTCGCGGCTCCAACTGTTCGGACTGCTGCTCGCACTCGTCGGTATCGCACTCATCGCTTCGGCATGACCCGGCCGGTGGGGCGGGCCTGTCACACCCAGCCGGTTCAGGCGAGGTCGAAGCGATCGAGGTTCATGACCTTGTCCCACGCCGCCACGAAGTCGACCACGAACTTCTGCTGCGAATCGTCTGACCCGTAGACCTCTGCGACGGCTCGGAGCTGTGAGTTCGATCCGAAGACGAGGTCGCAGCGGGTGCCGGTCCACTTCACCTCGCCGCTCACTCGATCGCGACTCTCGAACAGGTTCTCGGATTCCCCGGCTGCCTGCCACTCGGTGCCCAGGTCGAGCAGGTTCACGAAGAAGTCGTTGGTGAGCGTCTCGGTCCGGTTGGTGAAGACGCCGTGATCAGATCCGTCGGCGTTCGCGTGCAGCACCCGCATACCGCCGACGAGCACCGTCATCTCCGGGGCGGTCAACGTCAACAACTGCGCGCGATCCACCAGCAGCTCCTCTGCGGGGCGAACGTGACCCTTGCCGAGGTAGTTGCGGAACCCGTCTGCGGTCGGTTCGAGCACCGCGAACGACTCGACGTCGGTCTGCTCCTGGGACGCGTCGGTGCGTCCCGGCGTGAAGGGAACCGTGACGTCGTGTCCGGCGTTCTTCGCCGCGGCCTCCACGGCTGCGCACCCACCGAGAACGATCAGGTCGGCCATCGACACGGTCCGGCCCGAGCCGTTGAACTCGGCTCGCACCCCTTCGAGGGTCTCCAGGATCCTGCGCAGCTCGGGCGCGTTGTTGACGTCCCAATCGTTCTGCGGCGCGAGGCGAATGCGCGCGCCGTTGGCACCGCCGCGCTTGTCGCTGTTGCGGAACGTCGACGCCGAAGCCCATGCAGTCGACACCAGCTCGGCGATGCTCAGTCCGGACCCCAGGGCCTTCGCCTTGAGGGCGACGATGTCCTCCTCGCCGATCAGCTCCTGGTCGACTGAAGGGACCGGGTCCTGCCAGATCAGCTCCTCTTCGGGGACCTCCGGGCCGAGGTACCGCGCGACGGGGCCCATGTCACGGTGGGTCAACTTGAACCACGCGCGGGCGAAGGCGTCGGCGAGCTCCTCGGGGTGCTCGTGGAAGCGCCGCGAGATCGGCTCGTAGACCGGGTCGACCCGCAGTGCCATGTCTGCGGTGGTCATCATCGGGGCGTGCGTTCGCGACGGATCGTGGGCATCGGGCACGGTGCCCTGCGCCTCCGGGTTCGTGGGAGTCCACTGCTTCGCACCGGCCGGGCTCGCCGTCAGCTCCCACTCGTAGCCGAACAGCACGTCGAAATAGCTGGTGTCCCAGGTGATCGGCGTGGGGGTCCACGCCCCCTCGAGGCCGCTGGTGGTTGTGTCGACGCCGGTGCCGGTGCCGAAGCTGTTCTTCCAGCCGAGGCCCTGCTGCTCGATGGGTGCACCCTCGGGCTCGGGACCGACGAGCTCGGGATCACCGGCGCCGTGGGCCTTGCCGAAGGTGTGTCCACCCGCAACGAGCGCAACGGTCTCTTCGTCGTTCATCGCCATCCGCGCGAACGTCTCGCGAATGTCGCGAGCCGATGCGAGCGGATCCGGGTTGCCGTTCGGCCCCTCCGGATTCACATAGATCAGACCCATCTGCACGGCACCGAGCGGATGCTCGAGCTCCCGGTCACCGTGGTAGCGCTCGTCTCCGAGCCAGGTGGTCTCGGGGCCCCAGTAGATGTCCTCCTCGGGCTCCCAGACGTCCGCGCGGCCACCGCCGAAGCCGAACGTCTTGAAACCCATCGACTCCAACGCAACGTTGCCGGCGAGGACCATCAGGTCGGCCCACGAGAGCTTCCGGCCGTACTTCTGCTTGACCGGCAAGAGGAGCGCGCGTGCCTTGTCGAGGTTCCCATTGTCGGGCCAGCTGTTCAGTGGGGCAAAGCGCTGGGTGCCGGTTGCAGCGCCGCCGCGACCGTCCTGGATCCGATAGGTGCCTGCGCTGTGCCACGCCATCCGAATGAAGAAGGGGCCGTAGTGGCCGTAGTCGGCGGGCCACCAGTCCTGCGACGCAGTCATCAGCGCGGTGAGGTCCTGCTTCACCGCATCGAGGTCGAGGGTCTTGAACTCCTCGGCGTAGTCGAACTCCGCGCCCATGGGGTCGATGAGGGGCGAGTTCTGGTTGAGCATCCTCAGGTTCAGCTGGTTCGGCCACCAGTGTTGGTTCGCGGTTGCACCGACTGCCGTCTGCACCGCGTGGGGCCCGTGCATCACGGGGCACCGGCTGGCGTCGTCGTTGATCTCGAGCGCGTTTCCGTCGGTCATTGCTGCTCCTTGTGCTGAAGGTTTCGGACTACGTCTGATCGCGCGAGCCGGTTCGGGAATCGGCCGGGGTGCGGGCACGGCACGCCGGGCAGCGCCCCCAGTAGATGACTTCGGCTTCGTCGATCTCGAAGCCGTGGTCGTCGTCGGCGGTGAGGCAGGGCACCGCCCCGACCGCGCAGTCGATGTCGAACATGGTGTCGCAGGTTCGACAGATCAGGTGATGGTGATTGTCGCCCACTCGGTCCTCGTACCGGGCTGGGGATCCGGCCGGCTGGATCCGGCGGACGAGCCCCTTGTCGACGAGAACACCGAGGGTGTCGTAGACCGCTTGGCGGGAGATCGATCCGATGACGGCCCGGACCTCATCGGTCAGCACGTCGGCCGTGGCGTGGGGACGGGACGACACGGCCCGCGTGACGGCCAGCCGCTGGGCGGTCACCTGCACGCCGTGTTGGCGCAGGAGCTGCTCGACTCGATCGGACACGGAGCCGATCCTGGCAGACAATTCTGGACTCAGTCAAGTTTTGGATCGAATCTGACCCTTGGGCGCCCGCGTCGCTCGCGGCGAGTTGGAACCGGTCCTACTCGCCCTGCATCCGTGCCGCGTAGTCCCATGACGACACGGCGAGCGTGCCGATGCGGATGGCGACCTCGTTGGTCACTCTTGACCGCAGCCACGTCGCCAGCGGCGATTCGCCGTCCACGAGGTAGCGGCCGATGAGGCGGTCGAGCAGATCGCGGGCGGGCTCGGGATCGAGCGACGCGACACCCCTCCCCCGCACGCCGCGGTACGGCGGAAGGTCTCCGGCGATCTCGAACGCACACCGGGGGTCGCTCCGGAGACGCATCGCGACGACCGAGTCCTGCTGCGTGCAGCACCACAGGGCCGCTTCGTCGAAGAGGAACCACAAGGACTGCACCAACGGCCACGCAGACCCCCTCGTCGCGAGCCGCATGGGGATCACGGTCGAATGCAGGAATCCCTCGACCTCCGACACGTCCCACGGACCCGAACGGATCTCGACGACTGCAGGTGATCGCTCCATGCGCTCATCGTTCACAGAACATCGCCTCCGCAATGACGACCAGCCGCGGGAAGCACGACGACCCGCATCGATCTCTCGAGAGTCAGGCCAGGAGGCTGCGAAGCATCCAGGCCGTCTTCTCGTGGATCTGGAGTCGTTGGGTGAGCAGGTCGGCGGTGGGTTCGTCGTGGGCCTTCTCGACGCTCGGGAAGACCGAACGCGCGGTACGCGCAACGGTCTCCTGGCCGACGACCAAGCGACTGATCATCTCGGTGGCGTCGGGGTGGTCGTCCTCTTCGGGAACCGACGACAGCGCCACGAACTCGCGGTAGCTGGCCGGTGCCGGTGCCCCGAGGGCGCGGATGCGTTCGGCGATCAGGTCGACCGCGAGGGCCAACTCGTTGTACTGCGTCTCGAACATGAGGTGCAGGGTCTGGAACATCGGCCCGGTGACGTTCCAGTGGTAGTTGTGCGTCTTGAGATAGAGCGTGTAGCTGTCGGCCAGCAGCCGGGACAGCCCTTCGGTGATCGCGACCCGGTCGCCCTCTTCGATGCCGATGTCGATCTTCAGATCAGCCATTGGTGCTCATCCCTTCGAATACTCGCAGCTGCATCCGGTCGATCAGGTGGGAGGAGTCGCCCCGGCAGCCTCGTCACGCTTCTGCCACGCATCGAACTGCATGAGGCCGAAGAGGAACACGGCTGTCATCGCGATCACGAACACGACGCATCCGATGGCGAACAGCACAGCCAAGCTCATCGCTTGTTCTCCCCGACCAGCATCAGCGTGCCCAGAGCGAGGATCGATGGCACCCAGAGGCCGACGAAGATCCCCTGCGCGCGCTCCTCGGCCAAGAAGAAGAGCCCGACCGAGACCAGGAACGAGAGAAACGCTGCGACCAGTAACAAGACCTTGATCGCAGCGAAGCGCGACATGTTCGGCCGGTTGATCGGCATGACCTGGAACCCTTCGTGGTCGTTGGCTGATGAGTACCTCTGTCTAGTCCAACTCCACGTCGAACACTTTCGCCAGCCCACCCAGTAGCTCCAGCCACTCGGGTGGTGCTGACGGCGGGAGTGGCGCTCGGAGGCTGAGTGCTTCGACCAGCGCCACGGCGTCGCCGCGCAGGCACGGCGCGTCGCCCGGTGCCACGTCGTCTCGTATGGCAACCGACTCGCCGACGTTCAGCACGAAGTGCACCTCGGGATCGCTCGCCTCCACAGCAAGCACCGCGGTGAAGGTATGGCCGGACCCAATCGCCAATGCGGGACTCAACGCCGCGACGTACCGCAAGCAGGACGCAACCTCGTCGGACTCGTGCGGGATCGCCAAGCCGAGTGGGAGCGCGATGTCGCGTTCGTGGATCCAGGTATCCCACAACGCGTGGTGTGCGATCAGGCGGATCGGGACGTGGCCGGCCGGCGACTCGGCGAGCATCGCCCAGCCACCGTCGTCGAGCGCTTCGACGACATCCAGGAACGCTTCGTTCGAGGCCACAAACTTCTCGAACACCGCTCGCGGCGCGAGCTCTCGCATCGGGGCGACGAACAGCTCTGGCGTCGCCGCGGGATCGAACGCAGTCATCATTCGGGTCGGCGCGCCCTCCAGGCCGGCACGCATCGAAGCGGTCCAGAAGTCGTTGACACTCACCATGTGGGCAACGACGTCCTGCACGCTCCAAGCCTCGCAGCGGGTCGCCGAGCTCCACTCGTCGTCGCTGAGGTCGGCGAGCATCGCTTGCGTGCGTCGGCGCTGTCGTACCACCGGCGCGAGCTGATCATCGGCCACTCCCGCGATCGAGATGATCGGTGGTCCCTCATACCGCGGCGAGAGCTGCATCAGAGCGACGCTATCCAACGCAATAGACCGAGTCGACGTACGGTGATTCGTGGCAAGGTGCCCGACTTCGTCCACGACGGTAAGGGAGACGTGAGTTCGCAGTTCGAGGAGATCGACCGGCGGATCACGCCGCTCGGAGAGATCAGTGTGCGGCGTCGGCTGGAACCGACGCTCCTCGTCGATGTCTACGAGGTAAAGCTCGGCGACGAGTTCCTGATGTCGAGTCTGTTCACTGTCGCCGAAGTCGCGCTCGCGAAGCTTGCGCTCGCGAAGCTCTCTGGTGACCACCTCGACGTAGTGGTCGCCGGCCTCGGACTCGGATACACCGCGAGCGCCGTCGCCGTCGATCCGCGGGTGCGATCGCTCTACGTCGTGGAGGTGCTTGATGCGGTGATCGAGTGGCACGAGCACCAGTTGCTTCCACTCTCCGCCGAGCTGATCGCGAACCCGCGATGCCATCTCGTCCAGGGCGACTTCTTCGCGATGATCGCCAGCGCATCGAGGTTCAGCTCCGAGATACCCGACCCGTGCCACGCAGTCCTGGTCGACATCGACCACTCGCCGCGCCATCACCTCCACCCCAGCCACGCCGCGTTCTACTCAGGTGCAGGGTTGCAACGCGTGGCCGACCATCTCCGACCCGGCGGGGTCTTCGCGATGTGGTCCGACGATCCACCCGACGTCGAATTCGTCGCCGTGCTCGAAGATGTCTTCGTATCGTGTGAAGCACACGTGGTGACGTTTCCGAACTTCTACACCGACGGCGAGTCGTCGAGCACCGTCTACGTCGCCCAGCAGCGCGAATCGTCGGCCGCGGATCAGTGAGCCGAGAGCGCCGAACCTGTTCGCGCGCGTCGAACCTCGCGCCACGTGACCATGCGGTCGGCGTCTTCATCGTAGAGCTTGAGCCGGGTAACTCGGAGGCCCTCGCGGAACGACATGGCCCGAACGCTGTTGAGCTTCGGGACGCCGTCGTGCGCGCGCTGCAGGTTGTAGTTCGGGATCCTGGAGCTCAGGTGATGGGCGTGATGCAGGCCGATGTTGCCGGTGAAGAACTGCAGGATCTTGGGGAGCTTGAGGTAGGAGCTGCCGAGCAGGGCGGCGTCCTCGAAGTTCCATTCCGCCGAGCGCTTCCAGTACGCGTCGTCGAACTGGTGCTGCACGTAGAAGAGCCAGATGCCGGCGCCGCCGGCAAGGAACACGAACGGTGCCTCAACGAGCACGAAGCTCTGCCAGCCGATCAGCAAGCACAGCCCGCCGATCACGAGTACGAGCGCCAGGTCGGTCATCAACACACTGCGCTTGATCCGACGTGAGGCCGACGGGCGAGGGAAACGCGTGTCGAGCAGCATCGCCCAGATCGGGCCGAGACCGAACATCACGACTGGGCTTCGGAACAACCGGTACCCGACGCGCCCCATCAACGGCCACGCCTGGTACTCCGCGATCGTGAGGGTAGGCACATCACCGGTGAAGCGACGATCGAGGTCGCCCGACGTTGCGTGATGGATCGTGTGCTCGTAGCGCCACTTGGCGAACGGCGTGAACACGAGCACCCCCAACGCACCACCGACCAATGCGTTCGCGCGCCGACCGGGAAGGAGAGAGGAATGTGCGCAGTCGTGGAACAGGATGTAGGTGCGGAGCAGGAACCCGGCCGCCGGCACCGCCAATGCCAGCGTGAGGAAGTACGAGACGTCGAGGGCGAAGTACATCGCCGCCCAGAGCAGCATGAAGGGCACGACTGAAGTGGCGAGCGAGAACAGACCTCGCCCGAGAGTCGCGCGGGTGTAGGGCCGGAGGACCTCGCGCCAACGAATGGCCTCGGGGGCGTCAGCTCCGAGCGACGAGTCCGACGACGGGTCTGTTTCGAGGGGGGTCAAGGTTTGCAAGGGCTGGCACCGATCACGACGAGAGCTGCGAGCAGGGAAGAGGTGAGCAGGAGCCAGCGATGCAGGGTCTGGGCTGCGCTGACAGCTCAAGTGCGTTGATCGCATCGTAGGGCATCGGCAGCGGCCGTCGACGGATCGAGCCCGGTCCCGGTGGCATCTTCCCGGGCCCGATCCACAGCAGCAACCCCTCCATCAGGAGCCTCAATCCACCCCATTCGAGATCGACCCGCGTACCCTCAAAGGGTCCAGTGGGGAGCATCCGCGACACCTAAGGGGGGCCCAATGTCGCAACGTGCACGCATCCTGATGGCCGAGGCCATCGGCACCGCGATCCTGGTGCTCGGCGGCCCAGGAACGGTCATCTTCGCCCAGTTCCTCGGCTTCAACGTCGGCGTGCTCGGAGTCGCGCTCGCGTTCGGACTGAGCCTGCTGTGCGCGGCGTACCTCTTCGGCGAGATCTCCGGCTGCCACATCAACCCGGCAGTCACCTTTGCCATGTGGTTGTCGAAGCGCACTCCGACCAAGGACGTTCCCTGGTACGTGGGAGGCCAGATCATCGGCGCCGCGGTCGCGAGCGGTCTGCTGTGGGCGATCGTCGAGACCGGCAATAACGCCAGCAAGATTCCCAACTTGGCGCGTTCTGAGCTGTTCAGCAGCGCGTCGAACGGCTACGGCGACTTCTCCCCTTCGGGATTCGAGCTCGGTGCGGTGATCATCGCGGAGGTGCTCTTCACCGCGTTGTTCGTGCTCGTGATCCTCGGTGTCACGCGGTCATCCATGCCGGCCGGTTTTGCGGCGATCCCGATCGGCCTGATGCTGACGCTCGTGCACCTCATCAGCATCCCGATCGACAACACGTCGGTAAACCCCGTGCGGAGCTTCGCTACCGCGATCTTCGCCAAGGGAGAAGCGTTTGAACAGCTCTGGGTGTTCATCGTCTTTCCGCTCGTCGG
>CAMDCC010000051.1 GCA_945889545.1 Bifidobacterium breve
TGCTTGTGGACTCGGTTGCAGGCGCGGAAGGGATCTGACTCGGGTCAGTGGTGCTCGTTGTACTTGCCGGAACATCAGAGGCAGGCGGGGCGTCCTGCGCTGCCGCGAGCGAGGCCACGCCCCCCATAGTTGCAACGACAACCGCAATCCACGCGATGAATCGATGTGTCCGGCCTGTCACCATTGAGCGCCTCCGAACTGCCCTGTCCTTGACACGGTCGTCTGGCTACGCGGCACTCCGACCGAGCCGTCAGTCGCGTGGTCGACAACAACTACGCGCGTGAATGACGAAGTGAGTTCGCACCGCGCGTTCCCCCACCACCCACTAACTTTCGAGTCTCACCGATTCGGATGCGAAAGTCAACGGCCCGGACGCCCTGATCCGATCGTGAGAATGAGGACTGAGGTGGAGTAATCGCGCGGACACGCCACCTCCGCCGCCAACTGCATTCATCAAGCAGCGCAAGCGTGCAGATCATTTCCGCGCCAACGGCTGCCGCGCCCGATCATCACGTGCTTCCGAGTGGTGACACCCCACGCCGGACATGACGATCACGTCCGTCCGCAGCAGTAGCGACACTTGACTTCACGCACTTCCACCCGAGTGTGCGGTCAAGTCGCGTTCGTTTCAAGGTTTCCGTCGGCGTCCCGTTGCGCTTGGAGCCATCGCTCGATATCGCGGGGGCGGTAGCGGACGTGGCGTCCGACGCGATAGCCGATGGGACCTCGGCGTTGGTGGCGCCATCGGTAGATCGTCGCGACCGGTACGCCGAGGAAGGCAGCGAGCTCAGCGACGCTGAGCAGTGCCTCGCGAGGCTCGCGCGACGCGTCGTTCGGGATCATCTTCGCGGTCATCGGGGTGGACCAGCGCGGAGTTGCCGGGCTAGGAGGGCGGTCACGGTGTGGCTGCGGGTCCAGCCGAGATGTTCGGCGAGCGCGTCGAGCGTGGCGCGTTCGGCACTTGAGAGCGCGATCGTTATCGGGCTTCGCCCTCGTTGGTGTCGTACCAAGCGACGCGGGACAGCGGCGTGCTGCTCGTCGACGAGTTGGTCGCGTTGGTCTTGGTAAGCGACCATGACCATATCCGCGAGCGCGTAACCCTGCCCGGTGAGCGCGCGGACCTGCTCGGCGAGCTCGAGTGGGAGTGTGAGACCGACCTTGTGACGAGGTTCAGCGCGCGTCGGAGCCGCCGGTACCGGGCCGAGGAGATTCTGCGCACGCGGCGTGTCGGACCCCGCCGTGGTAGCCGGCTGGGATCGATCGGTTCGCTTCCGCACCGTCGGCACAACAACGGGTGCAGCTTCGTCGCTACGACCAGGGGCGTCGATGGGGAGCTCGGGTTGGGTGGCCGGGCTGATGCCGATGCGGAACCCAGAGAGTTGGGACTGGCTGAGCCGCGCCATGCTCAGCCGGTCGGGTCCGGTGCCGTCACGTGGTGGCCAATGCGCTCGAGGATCTCGTCGGCGAGCGCCCGGTAGTCGTCGGCGAGGGTGTACGCGGCGGCGGCGAAACGTCGCGTGTCGCGCGCGGCGTGGGCGTACTCGAGGGCGACAACGCCGTCACGGGACTGATCGATCGCGCCGCGTTCGGAGGCACGGATGATGGTGTCGAACACGACCGGTTGGTGACCGAAAGCTTCGAGCAGATCCCGGCGGGCTTGGGCGCGGATGCGCGTCGCCGCGCTGGAGATGCCGAAGAGGACGACGCCGACAAGCGCACCAGTTGACAAGCCCTGGCGCTGCAGCGCCCCGAGGCGGTCCGAGACGCGACTCAATCCGAGCAGGCTCTTGTCGTCAGGTTTGGTAGGCACCAGGATCCAATCCGCAGCGACGAGTGCCGCGTCTTCGAGGAGCCCACCCGCGGGCGCTGTGTCAATCACGGTCAGCTCATACGCACTGGCGAGGGTGTGGAGGGTGTCGACGACGTCGCGGATCGCCGCGCCGGGTTCGCGGTGGGCTTGCGCGGCGAGCGCGGCAGCGAGCTGGTCGGTGCGGGCACCACCGGCGACAAAGTCCAAGCCGGGACGCACATCAGGGATCGGAGTGACCGGCGCGCCGCCTTGGATGGCGAGGCTGAGCGCGAGGCCGGCGTCGGTATCTTCAACGCCGAGGTCCACGGCCAGATTGCCCTGCGCGTCGAGGTCGAGTGCCAGCACGCGTCGGGCTTGGGTGGACCAGATGACGGCCAGATTGCTGACGCACGATGTCTTGCCGCAGCCCCCTTTTCCGTTGACCACCGCGATGATTGCCGGCTTCATGTCCTCTCCTTCGGGTCGAGTGGCCGCACGCGAGCTGCGCGCGTACCGACACAAAGCACACGCGCGTCGGGTCAACCCACACCGAAGTTCGAAATTGTTCGCGACACGTAGAAATCCGATACCTGCCCGCGTCGGCGCGTATGGCCGCCACATGGACGACATCTGGTCGCCAGACGGCCGACCTACAGCCCGAGGCCGATCCCGAGGTCCAGATCGAGCGCCAGCTCGGGCCCGGCCCGGTCAAGCGCCAACGCCGCGTCGCGCGTCGCATGGGGCACGTCCCGTTCCGGCCCGCGACCGAGTTCGCCGAGGCGGTCGCGGTAGGCGTCGAGCGCGTCGCGCTCCGCGCCTGGTGGCGTGTGCTCGAGGAGCCCGGTGACTTCGTCGGTGCGGGCGTGGACGACGCCGGGCTGCTCGGGGTGCTCGAACGTGCGGCGCAGCACGCTGTGCGCGGCCCAGTCGGGTCGCTCGTGCTGGGCGACTCGGGCCAGCACCTCTCCCGCGCTGGGTGGCCCGCCCGGCTCGCGTTGGGACTGTTCGAGATTCGGGTCGGGTTCGCAGATCGCGTAGGCGTGGTTGGCGTCGCGGCCGCGGCTCAACGCGACGTACAGCTCGCTCTTGTAGGTGGCCGGGCTGACGAGGACGTGGCTCTCGTCGACGGTGAGGCCTTGGGCACTGGCGATAGTGGTCGCATACCCGAGGCGAACATGTTCGGCCACATAGTCGCTCGGAAGCGTGATGCGACCCTGGTGGCGGAGGTGCTCGACCCGGAGTGTGCCGCGGGCCTCGTCGACGCCGACGACGGTCCAACGGTCATGGTTGCGGACGTGCTCGGCGGCGCCGGGTCCGTAGCGCAACCCGCGGTGGTTGCGACGCGTCTCAACCTGGTCCCCGACCCCGATCACTTGGCTTCCCGTGGGTGTGGCGACGCGGATGCCATCGGGGGTGACCTGGCCGGCGATCACGCGCGTCCGGCGGGCTCGTGCCGCGAGTTCGCCGGCGCGGCGGTGATCGGGGGCGAGCATGATCGCGTCGCGTCCGGCTTGGTGCGCGTCCCACCAACGTCCGAACAGGTCGCGGCTGGCTTGGGTCTCGGTGCCGCCGTGGATGCGGCCGTGCGCCTCAAATGCGGCGAGCCAGGCGCCGTCGCCCTCGCGTAGCTGAGCCAGCGCGGCGGCTTCCCAGGAGTGCGCGAACCGGTGGGTCTGGTGGAGCTCGACCGCACCGAACTGTTGGGCGAGCGCGGCCAACATGCCGCCGGGGGCGCGGATCGCGCCGAGTTGGCGGTCGTCGCCGACCAGCACCAACTTCGCGTTCGCCGTCTGCACGAGTTGGACCAGCCGGGCGAGTTGGCGGGTGGCGACCATGCTGGCCTCGTCCACGATCACGACATGACGGGCCGAGAGCTGCCAGCGCTCGGGGGTGGTGGCGTGGTCGTGCCAGTCGAGGAACTTCGCCACCGTCTCCGCGCCGATATGGGCTTCGCGGCGCAACACATCTGCTGCCACTGCGGTATGGGTGACGCCGACGACATTCAGACCGGAGCCGTACCAAGCCCGCGCCGCGACCCGCAGCATGCTGGTCTTACCTGAACCGGCCGGACCGATCACCGTCTCAACCCGGCGTCCCCGACTGGCCAACTGCGCGAGCGCGTCGAGCTGATCGCCACCCAAGCGCCGCGGTTCGACGGCGAGGGCGCGGTTCAGCATCTCGGGCACGACGACGCCGACATCGGCAACGCGTCCGATCGCCGCCGCGTGCAAGATCCCGGCCTCCACACTCAGGAGCTCGCGGGTCGTGTACCGGACCTGCTGGGGCCGGTCCCATACGCTCCAACCGTCGCGCCGCAACAACCCCGGCGGAGGTTCAGCCCGCTCCGGCGCGTGCAAGCACACCACCTCCGATTGCGCCAAGACCGCATCGACGCGCGCCTCGACCTGGACGCGCACGTCGCGCGCGCTGCCCGCGGGGCCATGGAAGCGTCGCGCCACGGCCTGCACCACGTCGCGGCGCGCGAACGTCGCCCGCTCCGCCGTCACCACTCCCAACACCGTCTCGGGTGAGCGCGCCACGCGTCGCGGCGACGGGTGCAACGCAGCGTGGACCAGCGCGGCCGGCTCGTAGCCCAAGCCGAGCGTCTCGGCGGCCCAACGTTCATACAGCGTCTGATCAGGCACCGGGCCATGAGTCTTGGGTGCCCGGGTCGCGAGCACCGCGAGGCGATACACCCGGCGTCGTTCGTCCGGCTCCAACCCTCGACCCAATGCGGCTTCGAGCTGGCTGACCTTGGCCTGCGCGGCGGCTTCGATCTGCGCGCTGCGGGTGCTGAACCGTGCCAACACGTCCTGGGGAATGCCAGCCAGTTCGGCTTGGCCGTGCTCGCTGACCGGACCCCACACCACCCCCAACCGACGCGTCAACTCGGCCCGCAACGCCGCCTGGTACACCATGCCCGCGGGCTTCGCCTCCGCAAACAACGCCCGACCATCGAGCGCACGCCACAACCCGTCGGCCGGGTCGCGCACCTTGTTCAAGATCAAGCAATGTGAGTGCAGCTGCGGATCCAACGCGCGGCTGGTGCGATGCTCGAACCGCGCAATCACGAGTCCCTCGGTGTCGACGACCATCGTCCCGTTATGGCCCCGGCGCGTCAGCGCCGCGTGGTCCTCCAGGTACGCCAGGCCGGCCTGCTCGACCGCAGCCACGTGAGCCCTAACAACTTGGTCGCGCACCGCGACGCCACTAAGTGCGAAGAGCACCGACACCGACTTCGGTGCCGAGAACGTCGCGTCGAACCCGGCCACCCCATCGGGCTCCCGCCACCCCGACCCCAACGGCTCACCGAACACCGGATGGCGCGCCTGACCAAACGCGCGACTCAACGTGTCGGCGTCGGCCTCCCCCACGATCCCCGCCGCGCGTGCACCGCGTCCCGTCCACGAGCCCGGCGCTTCACCAGTACCCGCGTAGTAGTCATCGAGACCGGTGCCGACCTCGCGCGCGTAGTACTCCCACGCGCTCGCGCACATCCGCCCAATGCTCAACACCGAGCACACCCAACCGACGTACGCGCACTACCGCATCGATGATGCAACTGTCTGTCGCTCCTTCGCTCGTCAACCGATGAGCTGCTCGAGTAGCGATCCATGCATGACTGACCGACGCTGCCGATAGCAGTGACGCGGCTCTGCACGCGCGCGTGCCGATATGCGATGTCGTCATCGCGCTCTTGAAAACAATGTTGAGAAGTTTCGACAACCAACGCGCAGTGATGCGCAACAACGCAAAGCGATAAGCGCGGCGGAGATGCGACGGACGTCGCGCTGAATGCTTCACACACGCGTGCTGAGCGTGTCGTGCGTCGCACTGGTTCCAGACGGCGGCACGTGCGACGCGACGAACTCTGCGGTGCACACAGCGCCGCTCACGACTCCATCAGCGCGACGAGAGCGACCCGATGAACGCACATATCGAAGACGGCGACGAGAACGATCTTTTCTTCGCCAAGACGAACCGTTCGACGGGCTCACACGCTCGCTCGTCGTCGGGCTGGAGTTCTGGCATGAGACGAGCCGCACCGTGACGCCTACCGAGCGCGTGTTGCGAGCGAGGATCGCCGCGTACGTCCTGCACAGCACCCGCGATTCACGCGAGGTCACCGCGCCAGCTCGACGGGCATTCCTTAACCGCTTCGAGCGGGAGGTGGACCCAGACAGGGTGCTGTCGATCGCGGAGCGAGCGCGGCGGGCGCAAGCGGCCAGGAAGGCCTACTTCACGCGGTTGGCGCTGAAGTCGGCGCAGGCCCGCCGCCGGCGAGCGGCGTGCGAATGAGGTTGCTCAGCCGACGTTCGTTAGACGGCGGGAGTGCGGCTCCGGGTGAGGGCCTTCTCGACCTGTTCGACGTGCCAAGGATTTCCCCCGGGCTTCGTCATCGGTCGTCGTTCATCTCCGAGCGGAGAACGATCTTGAAGCAGGTACCGCGGGCTTCGATTCTGAGTACAGCGTTCGGGGTGAAAGGTCTGCGCCAGTCGGCCACACGATGGTGCCGGCATCGGGATCCACCGACACTCGAAGGAAGAGCTCGTAGTCCTTCTTGATCTCTTCGAACATCTCGCCCCACAGGAATGGCTCAAGATCGATCAGACGAACCGCGCCGTCCGCGAATGTCAGCTCGACCGTATAGCGACCGAGGACGCGAACCGTGCGCACTTCAATCAGGGGCGCCAACTCACTGGACATCGTCTCCTCCTGCTTCAAGATTACCTGGAAACCGGTGCTCAAGCGTCGCGTTGAACGCCGTGAGCGCTTCGTCGCGGTGCTGGGCGAGGACTCGGCGCACGGCTTTGAGAACCCGGGGAGGAAGCTCGCCCGCGAGGAGCTCGCCGGTCACTACGTCAACCGTGGCGTGCTCACCGCCGCGTCGGACGTCGACATGCGGCCGCAAGTGGCGCTCAGCGGCATAGAAGTAGAGCCCCCACCCCGCCACGGTCGTCCACCGCGGGCTCATCAGAGCCGATCCCCGGGACTCAGGCGCCGGTGTGCATCTCTCGCTCGTTCGTCAGCGGTGGTCGCGGCGTAGCGGGCGAGCATGTCGCGGCTGCGCCAGCCGGCGAGGCGCATGAGGTCGCCTTCGGTTCCGCCTGCGGCCAGCCACTGGTGCGCGAACGTGTGGCGGAGCTGGTGGGGGTGCACGTGACCGATGCCGGCGCGCAGGTCGCGGCGGTGCAGCATCGTCGCGAGTCCCGATGCGTTGAGCGTGCCCCGCCGCGCCAACCACAACTCGGGCAGCGCCGCCCGCACGTGACGAGCGCGAGCCCGCAGATAGCGGTCGATCACCAGGCCGGTCTTGTGACCGTAGGGACAGGCGCGCTGACGCCGGCCCTTGCCGACAACGATCGCGACGTCCTCGTTGAGGTCGAGGTCCTCGACGCGCAGGCCGACCAGCTCGGCGCGCCGCATCCCCGTGTCAACGAACAGCCGGATGATGGTCTCGTCACGGAGCGACTCGAAGGCACGGCCCTTACACGTGCCGAGCAGCGCTCGAAGCTCGTCCTCGCTGAGCACATGGACGGGTCGCTCGGGAACCTGCGGTGGCGACATTCGGCGCATCGGCGACTCGGGGACCTCCCCTTCGGCCGCGAGGTACGTGAAGAACTGCTGGAGCGCGCGATAGCGGTTCGACACCGTGGCCGGCGCGCGGCCCGACTCGTGCAGCGCAATCAGGAACGACTCGATGTGCTCGCGGTGCACGCCGACGGCGGTGCTCGGCATCCCTCGCTCGACGAGGAAGCCGCAGAGCTGGCCCACCGCCTCCAGGTACGTCGTGATGGTTCGGGGCGAGCGGTTGGCTGATCGAAGGTGGCGCTCGAAGGATCGAGCGAGCACCGCGAGCTCGCCTACATTTGTGGCTGTCGAAGTCATGGACACCGTCCTCGGATTCGGTCGTCAACACCTGAGTTATGTGCGCTACGAGCGCTGTGCTCGAGCCCGTCAACAGGTGAAGACGCCGTTCCCCCTGGTCAGTGCCGACTTTCGCGGGGAGTGGCGCAGCTTGGTTAGCGTGCCTGCTTTGGGAGCAGGAGGCCGGGGGTTCGAATCCCCCCTCCCCGACCATTTGAAGCGGTTCATCTGTTGTACGAACGTATGTTCGATCCGCCTGCTATGCTCCAGCCGTGCAGCGCTGCAGCAGGTGCAAACAGAACAAGCCCGTCGCCGACTTCGCCTGGCGTCGCAAGGCCCGCGGCCTACTCGATTGCTACTGCCGTCCTTGTCGAGCCGCCTACAAGCAGGAGCACTACGCCGCCAACCGTCAGAAGTACATCGACCGCGCAGCGGCTCGTACGCGCCGGATGGCCACCGAACGCGCCGAGTTCCTCATCCACTACTTCCTCACACATCCTTGTGCCGATTGTGGCGAAACCGATCCGATCGTCCTCGAGTTCGACCATCGGGGGGACAAGGCCTTTGGAATCGCAAGCGGAGTTCGTTCTCGACCTTGGGATGCTCTCATCGCCGAGATGGCGAAATGCGACGTTGTGTGTGCAAACTGTCACCGCCGCAGAACCGCCGAGCGTGGGGGGTTCGTGCGTGCGGCGGTAGCTCAACGGCAGAGCCTCGCCCTTCCAAGGCGATGACGCGGGTTCGAGTCCCGTCCGCCGCTCTCAGCAGATCAAGACTTCGGTGCGCGCTCCCCGCTCGGGGAGCGACGCCACCGGAGCAACACCTTTGGGACTCCCCAGCGCCGAATTCGATGTGTCGGCTCGGGTTCTTCGTCGGTGAGCTCGTTCTCGATCACCTTGTGCTTCTCGGTGTACGTGGACAGCAGGCCCTGAATCACTGCGGCTGCCGGCAACGCAAGGACCGCACCAACACCACCGAACAGCATCCCGCCGGCGAACACCGCACCGATCGTGATCGCCGGGTGGATCTTGAGCGTGAAGCGAGCGATGCGCGGGCCGAGCACGTAGTTCTCGAACTGGTTGTACGCAACGAGGAAGATCAAGGCCGGCACCGTGTCTTCGGGCGAGTTCACGATCGTGACCAGCGCGGGCAGCACCATCGCGATGTACGTGCCGAGCGTCGGAACGAACTGAGAGATGACGCCTACCCAGATCGCGAGCGCGAGTGCCGACTGGACATCAAGGAGCGTGAGGGCGAGCCACGTCGCCGCGGTCGACGTCGCCGCGAGAATCACCCGAGAGTAGAGGTAGGCGCCGGTCTTCTGCGATGCGAGCTCCCACACTTCGAGCACGAACTCCTGGCGGACGCGCGGGAGCCGCGAGCAAATCGTGCGGCGCAGCTTCGGGCCGTCAGCCGTTAGGAAGAAGGCGAAGATGAACGTCGTCACGATCTGGAGCAGCGCGGACGCAATGCCGAGCGCGATGTCCGGCGCGCTCCCGGTGAGGTCGTCGGCGAACCGCTTCACGGGACCATCCGGGTCTTGCACCTCGCGGATCAACTTCTTGGCATCGATGCCGAGCCCGAAGTCGTCATTGAGGAACCGCACAATGTTGCGCACGTAACGAGGCGCGTCATTGAGGATTGCCGACGCTTGGTCGACCACCACCGATCCCAGCGCGGCGAGGAACGCAATGATCAATCCGAGTACCACCAGCATCACGAAGCCGGTTGCCAGCCCGCGACGCCAGCCGTGCTGCGCGAGCGCGTTGACCGGAGGCTCCATGGCCAGCGACAGGAACAACGCGATCACGATCATGACGATGAGCGACTGCGCCTTGCCGATCACCCAGTACGTGACCAGCAGACCAACAACCCAGTAGAAGAAGTGCGCGATCGCCTTGCGCACCCACGGCGGGATCTCGTCGGGATGCGCGCCGAAGAGTTCCACTTCGACGACGCCGCTGTCACCACCCGACTTCTTCGCGCGACTGCTGCGCTGTGTCGCCTTGGCTGGTGCCTTCCTCGCCCGGGCCGGTGGTTTCGTTGCCACGGAACCAGCTATCCGCTGATGTCGGTCAGCTGCCGCGCGAATGCAGTCAGCACGGACTCAGCAACGTGGCGACTGCCGTCGCGACGGTCGGTGGCGCGCCGGAGCGGGGCGGGCGACGCCGCCGTGGTCTGGCCCGGCCCGCCCGCCGCGAAAACGCGGAGATCGGCGGGCGCAAGCGGCGACGGGCGATTCGCGACCCGCCAACCCACTTGCAACGTGCGTTCCGCCGTGGCGAATCGCAAGTGCAGCATGTCGCCGTCGGCCGAAGCGCTCGACAAGTTCGCCAGGCTGTCGGTCAACACGAGCGACGGCGGACTCGTGAGCCCGCCGGGCGACAGCGCAATCAGTCGACAGCGGGTGATGATGAGCGTCTCGACCTTGGCGGGCACGTCGTCGCTCGCGCTGACGATCTCGGCGTGGTGTGCGATGAGCCACGGCGACCTGCGTTGCTCACCGACCGAGATCCACACGACCCACGGTTCCGACGGGTCTTCACCGTCGAACGCAGGAAGGTCCAACTTGCGCAGCAACGCGTGCAGGTTGCCCCCGCGCCGCGACGGCGGCTTGATGCTGTCCTTGTATACCCGGTCCACGTCGGGCAGCTTCTTGAACCAACCGACCGTCGCAAAGACGCGCCGCCACTCATCGGCGTCATTGACGCTGAGCCCTGGAGCAAGCGCGTCGAGGCGCGACCCACACTCGTGACAGAAGGCTGCGCCAATGGGTGGGTTGCTCGCGCACTGGTAGCAGTGCGGAGGCCGCGTCGGCGGCGACGCTGCGGTGCCACAGCGGGGACAGAACTTGGCGTCACCCACGTCGAACCCGCACTCGTCGCATGTCGTCGGGAGGTCGGGGGTGGGCGACGGGCTCCCCATCAGGAAGGTGTCGTTGAGGGTGCGACCCCCGCGCGCCACGCGGTCGGTCCAGGATCGTCCGTCGAACAGTCGATGCGGGTACCGACCGAACGGATCGCGCGCCCACGCGGCTGGCAGCGGTGCTCGCCGCATCTCCACCATCTCTCGGGAACCTCCGCTTGGGTTGGAACGGGCTGGTCGACCACGTGAGCGCAGGGCAACCGTGCCATTGGTGACGGGGGCCGCGCCAGCGCTGTTTCCCCCGGACCCGCGACACTGTTGCTCACGTGTTGCGGAAAGGGAGAACCGGTGCTGCTTGATCGCTTCGACATGACCGGGCGGGTAGCCGTCATCACCGGGGCCGGACGGGGCATCGGTGCGGGCTGCGCCAGCGCGCTCGCCGAAGCCGGTGCCGATGTGGCCATCGTGGCCCGTACGCAGGAACAGCTCGACGTGGTGGCCGAGGAGGTGCGCGGGCTCGGGCGTCGGGCCCTCGTGATGACCGGCGATGTGAACGACCTCGACGTGTTGGACCGGCTCGTGGAGGCCACCGTCGCGGAGTACGGCCGCCTCGACGTGGTCGTGAACAACGCCGGCGGATCGATGCCCACGCCACTGCTCGATACGTCGGTCCGCAGCTTCGAGCAGGCGTTCCACTTCAACGTCACCACGGCGTTCGCATTGAGCAAGGCCGCGCTCCCCTACATGATCGCCGGGGATGGCGGCTCCATCGTGAACATCTCGTCGGCGATGGGACGCCTGCGCGATCGCGGGTTCGCGGCCTACGGCACAGCAAAGGCCGCGTTGTCGCATCTGACTCGCTTGATGGCGATCGACTGCGCGCCGCGAGTGCGAGTGAACGCGATCGCCGTCGGTTCCGTAGCCACGTCGGCACTCGAGGTCGTGCTCACAAACGACGCGATCCACAACGAGATGGTGGACAAGACGCCGATGAAGCGACTCGGCGAGGTGGACGACATCGCCATCGGCGCGCTGTACCTCGCGTCCGACGCGTCGAGCTTCGTCACCGGCAAAGTGCTCGAGATCGATGGCGGCATCGAAGCCGCCAACCTCGATCTCCACCTCCCCGACCTGTAGGCACCGGTACTCTTGGGTCCTGCTGCCTCCGTAGCTCAGTGGATCAGAGCAAGTCACTTCTAATGACGAGGTCGCAGGTTCGAATCCTGCCGGGGGCGCCGAGTCTTCGCTCCTTGATCAACCACCTGTGGGCACCGAGTTCATCTTGTTGAAGCGTGAGGTGCCTCACAGGACACTTACGCTTCAACAAGAGGTGCATTCGAGCGGAGGGCTCGGGAAGTCGGCGTGTAGCCTGGATGGTCCGGTCCTCGATCAGTTGCGCGTGTTGGGCGCGACGGGTTGCGGCAAGCCGTGGTGGCCGTAGCTCAGTTGGCTAGAGCGCCGGGTTGTGGTCCCGGAGGTCGGGGGTTCGAAACCCCTCGGTCACCCCAAGATGGCGTGCAGCGCTTCGGTGAGCGTTGCGTGCCGGAACGTGAAGCCGCTCGCTTCGAGCGCTTTCGGCAGCACGCGCTGGCCGTCGACGAGCAGGTGTTGTACCAGTTCGGCGCCGTAGCGGAGCTTCAGCGGTGCGAGCGGCGTGGGCAGCACGGTCGGGCGATGCACGGCCTTTCCGAGCGCATCGGTGAACTCGGCGTTCGTCGACGGGTTCGGCGCCGTCAGGTTCACCGGTCCGCGCAGCGATTCGGTACGCAATGCGTGCAGGATCGCGGCCACCTCGTCGTGCAACGAGATCCACGACATCCACTGTTCGCCCGATGCCACTCGCCCACCGAGGCCGAGGCGGAAGGGCAGCAACAGCTTCTTGAGCACACCGCCGTCGCGCCCGAGCACGATGCCCGTCCGGATCGTGACGACGCGGATGCCGGCGTCTACGGCAGGCTGCGCGGCCGCTTCCCATTGCACGCACACGTCGGCGAGGAAGTCGTCGCCCGGCGCGCTCGCCTCGGTGAGGATCTCATCGGCACGCCCGCCGTAGTAACCGATGGCCGAGCCCGAAACGAAGACGGTCGGCTTCGAATCCAGTCCGCTGATCGCGGTGGCCAGCAGCCGAGTGCTCGTGGTCCGACTCTCGAGGATCTCCCGCTTGCGCGACGGCGTCCATCGTTTGTCGCCGATGCCCACCCCAGCGAGGTTGATGACCGCGCCGATGCCTTCGAGCGATGCCGTGTCGATGACACCCGCGTCGGGGTCCCACGCGATCGCGTCGACCCCGGTGGGAATCGAAGGTTGGCGAAGCGCGCGGATCGGACGGTGACCTGCCTCGGTGAGCGCTGGAAGCAGCGCCGAGCCGATGAACCCACTCGAGCCCGCGACCAGCACGTCCATCCCATCACGCTACGTCGCTGGAACCATCACGGCGGCAACGAGGCATCCGGTTACGATGACGCCCGCGCGCCCCTAGCTCAACTGGCTAGAGCAAGTGACTCTTAATCACTAGGTTCGGGGTTCGAGTCCCCGGGGGCGTACCAACTCCTATGACACCGAAC
>CAMDCC010000052.1 GCA_945889545.1 Bifidobacterium breve
TTGGTCAGCGACACGTCGTCGTACGGATCGCAGTGCAGATGCTCGACGGTCGCCGGCGTCTCGCTGCGCTCGTGCGTACCCCGGTGGAGGATCGTGACCTCGTAGCCGCGGTCCACAAGCCCGCGGACGATGGGAATGCCGGTCGGTCCCGTACCCCCGACAACCAGAGCGCGATTACGCATCTGGGTTGAACGGCCCCTTGCCCATCTGGTCGCGCACGGTCACGACCTGCGGGTTCGTCAGGCTGCGGCGCTGCCAGTTCGCGCCGTCGACTACGAGCGTGTGTCCGGAGATGAAGCGCCCGTACGGGGATGCGAGGAACGTCGCGGCCCAACCGAGCTCTTGGCGTTGTCCCACGCGCAACGCGGGCTGACATCCGTCCTTGTCGCTCGTGCGATCGAGATTTCCCAAGATGGCGTCGGTCATGTCCTCGTGCGGGAACAGGCCGGGCACCAATCCGTTCACCTGGATTCCGTACGGGCCCCACTCGACCGCGAGTGATTCCGTGAGGTTCTTCACGCCGGCCTTTGCCGCAGCCGAGTGTGCGAAGCCCGGTCCACCGGTCCAGGCGTAGGTCGCACCCACATTGATGATCGAACCCGGAGTTCCGGCAACGAAGTGGCGGCGGGCGAACTCGCGGGCGCAGAAGAACGTGCCGTTCAACGTGATGTCGACGACCGTGCGCCATGCGTTCGGCGACATGTCCTCAGCAGGTACGGGGAAGTTCGCGGCCGCGTTGTTGACGAGGACGCCCGGCAACCCGAACTCCTTTTCGGCAGCATCGAACGCGCCAGCAACGCTGTCGGGCTCGCGGATGTCGCACACCACCGTCGTGACGGGAGCGCCGAGCGCCTCGATGGCTTCTCGACCGGCGGCGAGGTGCTCAACCTTGCGGCTTGCGATCACGATCGCTGCGCCGAGGCGGGCGAACTCTGACGCGATGGCTTTTCCGAGCCCAGTACCCGCACCGGTCACGAACACGGCGACGCCGTCGAACGTGCCGGGTTTCAGTGCCGTCTCACCAATCGGTGGCGGCGCGGGTAACCCTATCGGCTGAGTCATGTTGTGGTTCAGCTCCCCGTGTAGCGCGGCGGTCGATCTTCGGCGCGCGCCGCTCGCATCTCGGCAACGTCATCGCTTCGGTTGATGAACGTTTGATAGATCATCTCGTCGTTCATCGAGGTTCGGATCTGTGGCACCGCGAGGTGACGGATCACCTCGCGGGCCATCTTGATCGTGACCGCGGGAGCCGCGGCGATCTGTTCGGCAATCTCGCGGGCGGTGGAGTCGAGCTCGTCGGCGGTGACGACGCGGCTCACGATCCCGTGCGTGAGCGCTTCGGTAGCGGTGAGCACGCGACCGGTCAGGACCATGTCGGTCACGACGCCGTGTCCACACATCTCGTAGAGCACAGCGACGCCGCCGGTGTCGGGGATCACGCCGTATGTGGTCTCTGGCAGCCGGAACTTGGCGTCCTCCGACGCGATGCGCAGGTCGCACAGCAACGCCCGTTGGAACGACCCACCCATGACCCAGCCCTTGCATGCCACGATCACCACGGCGTCGAGCTCCCAGAGCTGCTGGATGCCGCGGTGACCGCGTCGCATGAGCTCGTGGTGCGAGAGATCGGTCTTGGCGTTTCCGATCGAGCCGACATCGCGACCCGACGAGAACGACTTGCCTTCGCCTCGCCAGATGACGGCTCGAACCTCGGGATGTGCTTTCAGCTCTTCGAGAATCTCGAAGAGTCGGAGGTCCATGTCGTCGTCGAAGGCATTGTGCTTCTCGGGGTTGTCGTTCGTGATGGTCGCGATCGACCCGTCGATGGCCAGATGGATGCGCTCGGTCACGGCGAGATGGTAGGCAACCTGGACGCACCGGGAGAGGGCCATGGAGTATCAGGACATCCGATTCGACCTCGACGGTGGTGTGGCGGTGATCACGCTCGATCGCCCGTCGGCCCGGAATGCCTTCACTGGCCGCATGGGGATCGAGATCGGCCATGCATATCGGCAGTGCGACGCCAAGGACGAGGTGCGCGCCGTCGTGCTGACCGGCACGCCGCCGGCGTTCTGTGCGGGTGCCGACCTTTCCCGCGGCGCAAAGACCTTCACCGGCACGGGCGAGGCGGCGTCCCGCGAGGGCTTTACCGCCGCAGGCGTGGATCCGCCGGCATTCGCGATCCGCAAGCCGGTGATCGCCGCGATCAACGGTCATGCGATCGGCATCGGACTCACGCTCGCCCTCCAATGCGACATCCGGATCATTGCTGACGACGCCAAGTACGGGATCGTGCAGGTACGGCGCGGGATGCTCGGCGACGCGTACTCCCACTGGACGTTGCCGCGCATTGCCGGCATCGCCAATGCCGCCGACATCTTGCTCACGGGACGGATGTTCGACGGGCGAGAAGCGCATGCGATGAGACTCGCCAGCCGATGTCTGCCCGCCAATCAGGTGCTACCGACCGCGATGGAGATCGCGCACGACATCGCAACGAACGCCGCGCCAGTCTCGGTGGCGATGAGCAAGCGCTTGCTCTGGGAATCGCTCGAGCGGACACCCGAAGAGGTAGAACGCCTCGAAAGCGCACTTCACTTGCATCTGATGGATGGTCCCGACGTGCGCGAAGGCCCAGTGGCGTTCATCGAGAAGCGCACACCCGACTGGCGTCAGCGAGTGTCGACTGACTTCCCCGACTGGCCGGAGGTCTGATGGACCGCGATGAGCTTCGTGCGTTGTTCGATCTGACCGATCGTGTGGCGATCATCACGGGCGGCACCCGCGGTATCGGGCGGGCGATTGCCGAAGGTTTCGTGGCGGCGGGCGCCAAGGTTGTTGTCGCCAGTCGTAAGGCAGATGCCTGTGCCGAGACCGAGGCCCACCTCGTAGGGCTCGGCGGCGAGGCGCTCGGCGTGCCAACACATCTCGGCGACCTCGATGCTGTCGAAGCCCTTGTCGAACGCACGATGGATCGGTTCGGTCGTCTCGACATCGTCGTCAACAACGCCGTCAACCCATTGACGATGCCGATCGGTGAGATCACACCCGAAGCGTGGCAGAAGTCGTTCGATGTGAACCTGCGCGGTCCGGTGTTCCTCGTGCAGCATGCGCTCCCGCACCTCGAGACCAGTCCATCCGCAGCCGTCGTGAACGTGATCTCGGCCGGAGCGTTCCTGTTCTCACCGAACGTTGCGATGTATGCAGCAGGGAAGGCTGCGCTCATGTCGTTCACCCGAGCAATGGCAGCCGACTTCGCACCCCGCGGCATTCGCGTCAACGCGCTCGCGCCTGGGAGCGTCGACACCGACATGATGCGCAAGACCGCTCCTGAAGCGCAGGAGCGAATGGGTGCAGCCAGCTTTCAGCGGCGCGTTGCCGCAGCCGATGAGATGGTCGGACCGGCGCTGTTCCTCGCTTCCGATGCGGCGAGCTTCATGACCGGTCAGGTACTCATCGTCGACGGCGGTCTGGTACCTCATTGAGTATCGACTGGGAGGTCTGACATGGCCAGTGGTCCGAGGTTCCGTCATCTCGACGAACTCGAGTGGCAGGAGGTGCGGCGCCAGCAGCACGGCGATCACACAGCTTCGGTGTTCGAGAAGTGGCCGGAGTTCTCCGATCGCTACCTCACGGTCTACGCGAGGTACGAGCCGGGGATGATGGTGCACAAGCACGGTCACAACAGCGACCACGTCGTCTTCGTGATCGAGGGCGACATCATGTGCGGCGATGTCCATTGCCCGGCCGGTACGCACATCGCGCTCGATCAAGGCGACACCTTCGGGCCGTTCATCGCAGGTCCGAACGGTGCAGTGATGTTTGAGGTGATGATGGGCGACCCCCGTTCCTTCGCAGCTGACCCAGAAGGATGGGAACGCCTGCTCGCAGAGCGAGATGTGCAGCAGCTGCCGAATCCGCCGATCGATACGCCCGATTGGCTCGAGGACACGCGCACCGAATGACACCCTTCGCGCGAAGCTCGGTCTCGTTCCGGCTCTACCCCCACAACGACCTGACCGCGCCGGCGATCGTCGAAGAGCTCCGGACGCAGGCTGCACTCGCGGCCGACCACGGCTTCGACGGTGTGATGACGAGCGAGCACCACGCGGGCTTCCACGGCTATCTCCCGAATCCTTTGCAAGCGGCGGGTTGGTGCCTCGAGGCGATGTCGACCGGTTGGGCCGCGCCCTCCCCGCTCCTCTTGCCGTTGCGACCACCAGCGTTGGTCGCGGAAGAGGTTGCGTGGTTAGCCGCGCGATTCCCGGGACGGGTGGGCATCGGTGTTGCGTCGGGTGCGCTCCAAGACGACTTCGCGGTGATGGGGCTCACGATGCACCACCTCGCCGAGCGATTCACCGAGGGACTCGAAGCGTTGGTCGGCATGCTCTCGGGAGAGAACCCCGGTGCACTCGCAAAAGACCCCGCGATCAAGGAATGCGCTGAGCATCCGATCCCGGTTGTGAGTGCCGCGATGGGTTTCACCGCAGTGAGACGTGCGGCAGCGCTGGGCGTCGGAATCCTCTTCGACTCGTTGTCCCTCCCCGAGCGTTGTCGGGAGCTGACCGATGCCTACCGCGAAGCCGGGGGCACCGGTTCGGTGATCTTGATCAGGAGAGCGTGGTTGGGGGAACCACCGCAAGAGAAGGTGGATCAACAGCTCGACGTGTACCGCGGGTACTCGGCACGTGCCGCGATGATGCATTGGGGAGGGAACGAGCTGATCGCCTCGTTCGACCCCGCAGAAGTTGTTGGCGGTCTCGCCGACGTTGCTCGCCGTGCGGACGCCGACGCGCTGAACATTCGCGTGCACGTACCCGAGGTCTCGCCGGCCGACGTGCGAGAGCAGATCGCACTGTTGGGTGAACAGGTGCTGCCCTTGCTCCGAGTCGAGCTTGCCGAACTTGGTTGAGCGTCAGCGCGTGATGGGGTGCCTCGGTGGGTACTTACCGAACGTCTTGAAGTGGTCTCGGATCCCGCTCGTGAACGAGTCGATGTACGCGAGCTTGCGCACCAGGTAGCTGCGCGTCTCCTTCGGGTCGAGGTAGAGGTTGTAGAGCCGGCCATACGGATAGCGCTGGGCGACGCCCTCGAATCCACCCAGGCTCTGGACGTCGCGGTCGTCGTCGGAGATCGACGCCAACATCAGCTTGTACTCGCCGACGCGCACGGCTGAGAACTGGTTCTGAAGCCAGTAGTACTGGTACTTGCGGTTCGATCGACCCTCGGGAGCGAGGAGGAACGAGGACTGGTCGACGCCGTCGATAAAGCGATCATCGGGCATAGCTGCGTCTGCGCCAGCGAGCGCAAGCGCGGTCGGGAACATGTCGGTGAAGGAAAACAGACCGTCCGTCGTGTGATCGGCGTCGATCATGCCCGGCCATGCGAAAACTCCCGGGACTCGCACGCCGCCCTCCCACGTGGACCCCTTCGCACATCGGAATGGCGTGTAGGCCGCGTCGGGCCATGTCTCCATGTTCGGTCCGTTGTCGGACGAAACGAAGATCATCGTGTGCTCGAGCTGTCCGGTCTCTCGCAGCGTTTCCACGAGACGACCAACGATGTCGTCGAGCTCGATGAGCGTGTCTTTATATGGATGCTTGGCCGGTGAGGCGCCGAGGTATTTCTCGAGCGGGTAGTTGTCGAAGTGGGCGCCGCGGGTGCAGTGGTAGAGGAACCAAGGTTGTGAACCACCCGACATTCGCTTGATGAAGTCCCTTGAGTACGTCGCCCATTTGTCGTCGAGTGTGGAGAGCACGGGAATCGTGACCTCTTCCACGTCCTCGGTGTCTCCACCCTTCACCGCGTGCACAAAGCAACGGTTGAACGGCTGGTTCTCGATCCAGCGCGTGCGCTCCTCGGAGTACGCGATCTCGGGAAAGAAGTAGGGATCACGCCACTCGCTGTACATGTCGGAGACGGAGAGGAATCCGTAGAAGTCGTCGAAGCCCACGTGCTGGGGCTGCGACTCGCGGTTCTCGCCCATGTGCCATTTGCCGACGGCCTGCGTGACGTAGCCGGCATCGCCGAGCAACTGGGCGAGCGTCACCTCGCCGTCGAGCCCGCCAGGTTGTCCGTACATCGGCGGGCGCAGGAGCCCGTGCCGCATCGGGAGCCGACCGGTCATCAACGATGCGCGCGACGGGCTGCACGAGGGCTCGCTGTAACACGACGTGAGGAGCAGTCCATCGCGCGCGAGCCGGTCGATGTTCGGCGTTGGCGCGCCGACCGCGACCCCGCCGCCGTAGCAGCCGAAGTCGCCCCATCCGACGTCGTCGAAGAGGATCACCAGGATGTTCGGGCGGCGGCCGTGTGTGCTCACGTAGTTCTCGAGTCGCTGACGAGCTGCGACGTTCTGCTCTTCGTGAACGAATGCCGGCTCTCGGTGCTCGGCAATCGGAACGGTTGCGGTGGCGATGGAATCGAACGTCATGAGCGTCAGGCCTTCGAGGGGTAGATGGGCCACCAGGGCGGCGAGACCGAAGTTTCAATCGTGCTGGGATCGACCGGTCGTCGCTCGTTCGACGCCTGGTAGACGGCGAAGGCGAGTTGGAGCGTCTGGATCGCGAGTTCGCCGTCCATGTCGGGCTGCGTTCCGGCGAGCAGTGAGTCGACGAAGTGCTTCGATGCGCCCGACATGCTGCTCGTCCAGCTGGCGTCGATATCGCCGTACGAAGTGGTTGTGCCGTCAGCTCGATACAACATCACCGGTGGTAGGTCGAGCATCTGGCCGGTGTACCGAGTTACCCAGATGAAGCCGTCCGAGCCCTGGATCTCGAAGAACTCGTCGGCGCCGAAGAACTCGGAGCGCAGGAACATGTTGGGTGCGTACGTGACCTCCATGAGACCGAGGAGGTCGTCGCGCTCGTACTCCCAGAACGCGGCGGTCGGTGCTTCGAAGAAGAGCGGTCCTTGGCGCACGACCGACTGCACGCTGCGCACGTTTTCGCCGGCGAGCCAGAGCGCCGCCGCGTACTTGTGCCATACGTCGTCGAAGAGGTGTCCGCCCGGGCTGAGCTCGTTGAAGCGCCAGATGTAGCCCTCGACCTCGAGCGAGTCGCCGAACGTGGAATTGGTCTTGCCGCCGATGAGTGTCTTCACCCTGATCATGTTCGGCGTGCCGATCGCTCCCTCGGCGATGAGCTCACGCGCCTTCATGAGCGGTGGATAGTGCAGCGCACATTCGCTGACTCGGAACACCACGCCGGCCTTGTCGGCCGCCGCGATCATCTCGCGGGCTTCTGTCACCGAGTTCGCGATCGGCTTCTGCACCGAGATGTGCTTTCCAGCTTGCGCGGCTGCGACCACATGGTCGCGGTGCATGTGCGTTGGTGTGAGGATCTCGACGGCGTCGATCTCGTCGTCTTCGAGCATCGCGTCGAGGCTCGTGTACACCTTCGGCACGTTCCACTCCGCGGCGACGTGTTGTGCCTTCTCTTCGCGCGGCTCGCAGATCGCAACCACATCGCAGTCGGGGTGGTCGAGGTACCCCCGTGCGTTGAGTGGTGCGATGTTGCCGATCCCCACCAGGCCCATCCGAACTCGATCCATGGCGGGGACAGTACTCAGGGCTGGGTCGCCGGCTCCTCGACGCGGACGCCGCGGAGGCCGAACCACATCAGCTCGCTCACCCAGCGCGCGAGCTGCGCGGGCTCGGCCCTCGACCCGTCGTCGGTGAGCGCGTCGCGGCTCGTGGCCTCAGCCACGCCGATCAACGCGTGAGCAAGCACTCGACGGTGCTCGTCCGAGCCCGAGATCTCGATCAGGTGGCTGACGGCCTCCGCCGATTCGTCGAGCACGCGCTCGACGATCTCGGCGAACTCCGGATCGTTGCGCGCGGATGCGCCGAAGAGCACGCGGAAGGCGGCCTCATTTCCGGTGACAAAGCGGAAGTAGGCCGCAAACCCTTCCTCGACCCGTTCGCGTCCGGTGTGCGCGGCAGAAGTCGAGGTTTCAAGCTCTTGGAGAAGCTGGCGACCGACGTCGTCGAGGAGTTCCACGAAGAGCGCTCGTTTGGACGGGAAGTGCTGGTAGAGCACGGGCTTGGTCACGCCGGCCGCCGAAGCGACGTCGTCCATCGACGTGGCATGAAATCCGCTCACGGCGAACTCGACGCATGCAACGTCGAGCAGCTGCCGTCGGCGCTGCTCCGCCGGGAGTCGAATGGTCACGCTGGCTCAGACGCTCGATTTCAAGGGCATCTGGTAGCGGTCTTCGTGATCGAAGTTCCGCAGCCACAGCGCGTTGAGCATCGACGTTTCGTCCGCGGAAAGTGGAAGCTCCGTCGCCGCCGCATATTCGTGGATCTCTTCGGGCGTGACGAACGTGGGGAGCACCGTGGTGAACGCAGGGTTGGCGAGGATCCCGGCGACCGCCGCCTGCCCGATCGTGCGACCGGTGTCTTTCCAGAGGAACTCGAGCGTTGCTGCCTTCTCGAAGTTGTCGAGCATGTTCTCGCGGTTGCGATGCGACCGGTGGTCTTCCTTCGGGAACACGGTGTCGGGGGTGACCTTCCCCGAGAGCGTGTCGGAAGCGTGGGGCACTCGGGAGATGAGACCCACTCCGCCGCTCTTCACACGGGGCTCCGCAGCGAAGGTGAGCCCAGGCTCTTGCTCCAGGATGTTGAACACGGTCTGCAGTGTTGTGATCGGTCGCTCGCGAACGGCTTGCAGTCCTTCTTCTACCCAGCCGATGGCTGGGCCGAGCGCGACTCCGAGCTCGCGAACTTTGCCCTCGGCCTTGAGCCGTTCGAGCTCTTCCCACAACGCGTCGTCCAGGATCGGCTCGATACGCGTGTTGTGGAGCTGGTACAGGTCGATGTAGTCGGTGCCGAGCCGCCGCAGCGAGGCTTCGAGCTGTGCGCGGATCGATTCCGGTCGCCAGTCGGTCGGACGCTCCGACTGACCAGGGTGCAGCCGTGGGGCATCGATGTCGTAGCCGCATTTCGTGGTCAGGACGATCTCGTCGCGCTGAGCCTTCAGCACATCGGCGAGCATCGATTCGCCGACGCCCTCCTCGCCGTAGACCGGCGCCGTATCGATGAACGTGATCCCGGCATCGAGCGCGGCGTGGATCATCCCTTGCTTGTCGTCGACCCTGCCCCACCAGTCGCTGGCCAACGTCCAGGTACCGAACCCGACCTCGGAGACCTCGAGCTCTGACTCACCGAATCGGCGGTAGCGCATGCGCGTCTCCTCGTGGTGACGTGGTGTTCGGCGGGTTCAACGTCGACGTGCCCCGCTGGTTCGATAACCGTAGATCCTTCCGTGCGATCGCGGCGAACTGTCAGCCGTGGCCCTGCGCTTGACGTTCCTCGCGTTCGGCGGCTCGTACGCCGTACCCGAGAACGATCGGTATCGGGAGGATGATGATCGCGGCAGTGAGCGTGGCGACTGTGAGGGCCACGCTCCAACCTGGAAAGTCGGAGGCGAGTCCGACGCCGAACGCAACGATGGCAACCAGCATCGCGCCGTATCCGATTCGCTGGGCGATCTTCACGAAGCGAGCGATCCGCGCGCGTTGCGCGATGACGGGATCGGTTGGATCGCTCACCACCGAGTCCAACCTACTGCTGCGAATGCATCGCGCAGCCGGCCGGGGAGGTCGACAAGATCGAAGTTCGCCTTCAGGCACGCATCGTTGGCGGCTCGTGTGGCCGGATCGGGTGAAGCCAAGCGCTGCGCGACCGCAGCAGGATCGTCGATGGACAAGAGCTGAAGACCGAGATCGATGAGCTCGTCCAACGCCGGGTAACGCCCGACGGCTACCGGTATGCCGGCGACCGTGGCTTCGATCACGGGATTTCCGAATCCCTCCCAGCTCGATGGGAACACGACGACGTCGGCCGCTGCGTAGGCATCCTCGGCCCGCGGCGCGCGGCCTTGCGTGACGGAGACCGATGTGTGCATCACGAGGCGGTCGAGCTCGGTGTCGAATCCATCCTCGGCCGGACCTGTGAGCCAGTAGCGAATCGTGTGGCCCGGGACGTGCTTGCCGAGCACTTCTGCGAACTGGATGCCGAGCCCGACCTCCTTGCGAGGGATCGCTCGCGTCGGTTGGAGCACCACGATGTCGTTGGGACCAAAGCCGAGCTGCGACCGCGTTGCCTCGCGATCTCCGGTCGGCGGCTCGAGGTCGAACGCATTTCGGATGAGGTGAGCCTCGATGCCGCGCGCGCCAAGCGCCCGGCGCGCGCCGTCGTTGATGGTGACGTGCAGCGAGTTCGGGCGCTGCGGTGGGAGATGAGTGATGTGCGCGAGGTGCCGGCGCTCCCACGGCAGGTCGTGATGATGAAAGACGACTCGGCCGTCATGTGCGAGCAGGACGTCGGCCGCGACTGTCGAGGCGGTCAGGTTGAGGGGGAGCGAGCACAGATTCTCGACGATCACCACGTCGGCACCGGCGAGCGCCGCGGCCAACGCGTCCGGTTCGCTGTGTGCACCTTCGGCTGGATCGATCGCGAGGAACGCCAGCCATGTGTCGTTGGGTCGCAGCCCATCTGTGAGTTCCCCAGCGACTCGTCGCGTATCGAAGCCGAGCTCGCGGAGTGCCCACTCCCATTTGCGCGCTTCGACCGACACGCCGTCGGCGCCACCAAGGCGGAACGACAGCAGTACCGCGGTGGGCATGCTCATGGCGTCGTTGTCCGACGCCGGGTTCAGGCGGACCCGCGCTCCGGCGCGAGGAACGGCATCCGCCGGTTGACGGCATCGAGCACGGCACGAACAACCGCGTCGTCGGGGTGCTGCCGGATGATGGCCGAACCACACAGTCGCAGCTCATAGGGCGGACTCACGCTCACGAGCGTGACGATCGCGATGTCGTCGACGCCGGCCCGAACCGTCTCGGCGGCTTCGACGTCCACACCCTGCATGCCAGCGACTTGTTCGAGCGCGTCGATCGTCGCGGCAGCGACCAGGCGAGGCCGGGTTGCGGCGCCGACAGATCCTTCGGCGTATCCGGTCGCTTCGTCGTCCTCGAGACGCAACGAGACGCGCACAGTCATGCGTGGTCCCGAGACATGGGAGTCGATGGCCATGATCCGTGGTCGCGCGACTGCGGTGGGCGCGAGGGCGCTGGCAATGTCGTCGTCGTCCGGGCTGAGTTGGACGACCGAGACGATGCGGCGGTCGATGTCGATCCCGAACGATGCGAGCGCGACCGATTGGACGTCTCGGACCACCTGTTTGGCGTGCTTGCCGGTATGTGCGAGGACGTGGACCTCGACCGGCCGACCGGCTGAGTCTTCGACGATGCGGACCGCCACGACATCGGGCAGTCGGCAAAGCTCGACTTCCACGTCACTCATGCTGGGTCCAGCGGTCTGGTGTTCGTCGATGATCATCCGAGTCCCCGCTCTGGGAAAGGCTTCTGCGTGAGGATACGGAGCCTGGGCCGTTGTGACAGGGATATCAACTATCGCGCTGAGAGTGGTCGGACGAGCACTCTGCCTCTTGCGGACTTCGGATCGAACGACGAAACTCCTGTGACTCAAGTGAATGGTGTGGTCAGCCTTCGGGGGCTGAAAGTGCACGGAGGGAGGTGAGCATCTGGACGGACGGAGCGGGCAGGGCCCCGGCAAGCGAGGGGACTGAAGAGTCCTGAAGCGAAGCGTCACCTCATCGGCACATCAGCGGAGCCGGCGGGAGTTTCCTCTAGAGAGGGGGGATTCACGTGAAGAAGGTGATGACCCGTCTTGCCATCATCGGCTCAAGCGTCGCCGCGCTGGTACTTGCCGGCGGTGCCAGCCGCATCTGGCGGTAACCAGTATGGAATTTTACCGGGGTCCTGCCCGATCCGTCTGTTCACTCCCCAATGTTGACGACCTTTCGCAACCAGAAGTCCGCGTTGGCCGCTCTCTGTGCGGGCGTAGCGGTTGCCGCATTCGGGGCGACCGTCTACCTGTCCCTCCACGGACCGGCACCGGACACAACGGCGCTGATCATCCTCGGATTGCTATGCGCCTTTGCTGCGAATACAAGCGTGGTTCTTCCGAACGACTCTGCGATGAGCGCGAGCTTCATGCTCGCCGTGTCGTCAATCGTTGTCTTCCACAAGGATGCTCAACTGCTCGGCCCGCTTCTTGTCGGAATCGCCGGCGGCATCTATGTCCCACACATTCGCGAGAAGCAGTGGCAGAAGTTTGTGTTCAACGCAGGCAGTCTGGGGCTCGCTGCGCTCGCGGCTGCTGCCGTGTACTCAATTGTTCCATCCAACGTTCTTGCATCGGTTCCTGGTCAACTAGCTGCCGCGATTCCCACGGCACTCACCTACTCGCTAGTGAACTTCCTGTTGCTCACTTTGGCGCTTGCGTTGCACGACGACAGGCCGATTCGCGAAGTCGCAGAGGAGCTTTGGCTCGGTGATTTGCAGATCTATCCATTTGCATTAATGGGTGTCTTGTTGGGGCGGCTCTACGTAGACGCGGGCGCGTGGATCATTCCGCTGTTTGTTGCGCCGATCTTGATTGCTCGCCAGACGTTTGCGTCGTACCTGGCGCTTCGCGAAGCGCAAGAAGCCACACTCTCCACGCTGATCCGAGCGCTCGAATCCAAGGACCGGTATACGGCGGGTCACGTCGAACGGGTCGCACGGTTCGCCAACTTGATGGGGCTCGAGCTTGGGTTACGCCCCACGCTGCTCGAACGCCTTCGCTTCAGTGCCCTCATGCACGACATCGGGAAGCTCGTCGTACCCAACCAGATTCTCAACAAGCCGGGCCGGCTCACGGAGGCCGAGTTCGCCAAGATGCGTGACCACGAACGCGTCTCCGTGGCACTGCTGCGCCAGATCGACTTCCTGGCCCCGGCCGTCCCCAGTCTCGAGGCCGAAGAGCAGCATGTGGCACTCGAAGCGATGCCGCTCGAGACGCGGATCATCGCTGTTGCCGACGCGTTCGACGCGATGACGTCGACGAGGGCCTACCGCCGGGCGCTCACTCAGGACGTCGCGTTCGCTGAGCTCCGCGACAAGGCGGGTTCGCAGTTCGAGCCGCGGTGCGTGGAGGCGCTCATCGCCGT
>CAMDCC010000053.1 GCA_945889545.1 Bifidobacterium breve
CGCCAGTTCGTGACGTAGAAGAGCGACGCCAGCCCGTCATTGCGAATGCTGTTCATCTGCGTTGCCGCTGCAAATGCGAGTGCGTACACGACGATGCCCACCAGCACGAGCGCGAGCGCGGGGAGCAAGCGCCGCGCCCGTCGCGCCCAGAAGCCACGAAGGTTGATGGAGCCCTTTCGGCCCCACTCGACGAGCAGCAAGGTGGTGATGAGGTACCCGCTGAGCACGAAGAAGAGGTCGACGCCGAGGAACCCACCGCGCATCCACGTAGCCCCGCCGTGGTACAGGAGCACGACGATGACGGCCACGCCCCGCAGGCCATCGAGTGCAGGCTGATGGGGCATCGCCGACTCCCCCGATGACGACCCCGACGCGGGCGTGTGCGCGGCCGGTGGCCCGCCAGCAAAGTCGCGGGCTTCAGGCGGTCGGTCGCGGGCTTCAGGCGGTCGGTCGCGGGAGTCCATCGGGGGCATCAGTCTCGGCATGCAGTCTGACCGCCGCTTCCTGTCGGTGTGGTTCACGCGGGTACGTTGGGCCGATGCGTCGCCCTCTCACCCACAACTTGCGTGCTGGACTTGCCGCCGGGCTCGCCATCAGTGTTCTCGCCGTTGTGGCGCTCGGCACCATGACCATCGGTGCGAGCGCGAGCGTCCCCGCCAAGGCCAAGCCCGCCGCGTGGGCCAAGACCGTGTGCGGGAGCTTGGGCACGTGGCTCGACAAGATCGACAGCGCCGCCGCGCAGGCCACCGCAACCCCGCCGACCACGCCAGCCGAGGGCAAGAAAGCGCTCGTGAGGCTGGTCGGCAGCGCACTCGGCGCCACGAAGAAGCTCGTGGCCGCACTGAAGAAGGCTGGGCCACCGGCCGTCAAGGGTGGTGGCGATGTCTCGTCGATCGTGATCGATCAGTTCAGCCAAGTGGCGCGCACACTCGCCGCTTCCCGCACGAATCTGAAGGCACTCCCGAGCGACGACGGTCCAGCATTCGTCGCGGCATCGCGCGTCGCCGAGGACGAGCTCGAATCAGGACTCGAGCACGTACAGGCCGCCTTCAACGCAGCGAGCGTGCTCGACGTCGCGCCACTCGTCGCGGCGTTCAACGCACAGCCGGCCTGCCAAGAACTCACGGTCTAGTTCTTCATTTCTGACGATCGTCGTCACTTCCGGAGCACCTCGGACGCGTGACGGCCTCGCCACCATCGGCGGAGTGGTCCGGCTGGTTCGAGCCAGCGGGCACGCTCGGCCACTTGCACCACGTTCGTCATCACTTCGCCGAAGCGTTCGGGATCGGCCAGCAACCAGCTGTGACCGCCCGGCACCGAGATCGTCGGAGCATCGCCCAGCGCGTCGCGCAGCGCCTCGATCGATGCATCGGTAACAACACGGTCGCGCGGCGACCACACCACCACGACGGGCAGTCCGCGCCGGCGGAGCGATTCGAGCTCGTCGGTGAGGTCGGCTTCACGAGCGAGTCGCGCCGAGCGCCAGAACGAGCGCGGGTCGAGCACGATGTTCGGGATCGCCTCCGTGATCACGGCGGGAAGCACGCGGGAGAGCTGCACGGCACCGCGCAGGTCGCGCGAGAGGTGCAGTCCCCAATCCCAGATCGGACGATCAGTCATCGGCTTGGCGAGCTCGCCATCGTCGGCCCACACCGCGCCACCGATCGAGTTCACGAGGACGAGCGCACCCACCCGCCCCGGATGATCGTGTGCGGTCACGATCGCGACGCCACCCCCGAACGAGTGACCGATGAGGAGCACGGGCTCGGTCACGTCGAGCTCGTCGAGCAGCGCGACGAGCCACGCCGCGTATCCCGGCAAGGTGCAGTCGGCGCTGGGCAGCCCGGCGCTTCCGCTGAACCCGGGCATCGCGGGAGCGATCACTCGCAGGCCCATCGCGGCGAGGTGCTTGACCGAGCCCCGGTACGCGCGGTGACTCAAGCCCCAACCGTGGAGGAACACGGCTGTGCGCCCAACACCGGCCTCCAGATACGAGACCGATCGGCCGGCGACCCGACGCCGGTGGAAGCGCAGGCCCGGCGGTCGGCGCGCAGAGTTGGGCACGGAGTTGGGCCCCGCGTCAGGAATAACGAGCCTCGACTCCCTTGGACTCGCCGTGGTTGGCGACCGCGTCGGCAAAGTCGGCGAGCAGCTCGTCGGCCACGTTGGCATGCGCGGGCGACAACATCATGTGCAGGCCACGCGGCTCTACGTTGCGGTTGAGGTTCCACCCGCGTGCGTCCATCACATCACCCACGGCGTAGAGGTCAAGCGTGCTCGAATGCAGCGCGAGCACCGGACCGATCGGTGCACCGACAATCTCGATGCCGGGCATGGCTTCGAGTCCGGCCCGAATCTTCTCGACGGTCGCCATGAGGTCGCGCATGATCTCGGTGTACCCGTCGACCCCGAGGTAGCGCATCGCGGCCCACGCCGTGGCGATCGGAGCCGCCGGGCGCGCGCCCATGATGGCGGGTGAGCCGTACAAGCCCGCAGGCCATTGGTCGAAGAGGAACACCTGGTGACTCGACCAATCGGGGTCGCGGTGCAGAATCACCGACGCGCCTTTCGGCACGTAGCCGAACTTGTGCACGTCGGCTGAGATCTCTGTCACACCGTCAACGCGGAAGTCCCACGGCGGCACCTGACGGCCAAGACGCTCGAGGAACGGGAGCACGAAGCCGCCGACGCAGGCGTCGATGTGGCAGCCCACGCCGTGCTCGGCTGCGAGGGCTGCGACGTCGGCCACCGGGTCCATCACGCCATGCGGATACGAGAACGCCGACGCGACGAGCACGGCAGTCGACGGGCCGATCAAGGCTGCGGCCGCATGCACGTCGACTCGCCACTGATCATCGAGCGGGACCGGCACCACTTCCATGCCGAAGTAGTGCGCGGCCTTCGAGTAGGCGGGATGCGCAGAGTACGGGACAAGGATCTGCGGACGCTCGACGCCACGGGCGCGTGCCCGCTCACGGTTCACAAGCATCGACATCAGGATCGACTCGGTGCCGCCCGACGTCATCGTTCCCCCACCCAATTCCGGCAGGTGCAGCAACTCCCCCGTCATCTGCACGACCTCGGCTTCGAGGGCCGCGATCTCGGGGAACTTGAACGGGTTGAGCGCGTTGTGGAAGAGGTACCGACGCTGGACCTGGAGGAACAGCTCTTCGAGGTCGTCGCGACCCGACGGGTACACGAGCCCGAACAGTCGCGCACCATGCACATCGGGCTCGGTGGCGCGCCGCTGGTCGAGCTCGGCAAGTACCACGCTTGCGGGGATACCCGTCCCGTTCATGAGGTTCTGGTCATCCGATGCCGGAACCCATCACGGCAGGCAGTGCTCCGGGAGTGGGTGCTGGAACAACTTCGCCGCGTTCTGGTGCAGCATCTTGCGCAGCTCATCGACCGGCAGGTCGCCCCACACGCGTTCGATCACCGCTTGGGAGTCCGGCCACGTGCCGTCGCCGTGGGGATAGTCGGTCTCGAACATGATGTGGTCGATGCCGATCGCGTGGCGGGTCGAGATGGTTGACGGATCGTCGATCGTGCAGAACCAGAAGTTGCGCCGCAGCAGATCGGCGGGGCGCACACCGCCGAACCCATCGAGCCCGTAGCCCGAACGGTCGACGATGTTGTCGAGCCGGTCGATGAGCATGCCGACCCAGCCGATCCCACCTTCAGACATCGCGATCTTGAGGTCGGGGTACTTCGCCGCCCAACCCGACCACACCCACTCCGCGCACGCTGTGAGCGACAGCTGCCCGAACAACGTGGCGCCGAGCTGGAGCGGCGGGCATCCCTCGGGGAAGTCGCACATCCCCGACGAGCCCACGTGCAAGCAGATGACCGTCTCGGTCTCTTCGCACGCCTGCATGATCGGGGCCCAGTAGTCGCTGAAGATGGCGGGGAGATCGATGCGGTGAGGTCGTTCGGGGAGCGTGACGGCACGGAACCCGCGCGCCGCATTCCGACGGATCTCCTCGGCGCCGATCTCGGGATCGGTCAGCCACGTGATCCCCATGGGGATGGTGCGCTCGGGATGCGGCTGCCACCACTCCTCGTACATCCAATCGTTCCACGCGCGGGTTACCGCGAGACCCAGCTCCGGGTCCTTGGCGTGCGAGTACACGCGGCCGCAGAACCCGGTGATCATCGATGGGAAGTTGAGCGACGCCCAAACGCCGTTGATGTCCTGGTCGTGCACGCGCGCTTCGATGTCCCAACAGCCGCGGCGCATCTGGTCGAACCGGAACGGCTCGATCTTCACGGTCTCGGGTCGACGACCGGCCACCGCGTTCTGACCGACCTGGAAGTGGCGTGCACCCTCGAACTCCCAGACTTCGTGGCCGCGCTCGTCTTCGATGATGCGCGGCGCGCCGGCTTGGAACTTCGCAGGGAGTCGGCCCTCGAACATGTGCGGCGGCTCGACGAGGTGGTCGTCCACCGAGATGATCGTGTACTTGACCTCGCGGGGTTCGGGTTCAGGCAGGAAGAGGTCCGGGCTGTGCTCGGCGGTTGTGGTCATGGCCCCAGAATCTACGTGACGCCCCGTTCTGGAGAGCCAGAACCCCGGATTCCGGTGCTCTGGCTCTCCAAAATACCGGCCGGGCCGCTCGGGCCCCTTTCGCTGCGCCGCAGGGTACCTGCGGCGCGAACGCTCACTCTGGCGAGCCGCCGAACTCCTGACCGCCGACGGCGGTGACGCCGCCGTCGACCACGATTGCTGAGCCGTTCACGTAGCTCGCCTCGTCGGAGAGCAAGAAGCGCACGACGCGGGCCACCTCGTCGGGTTGGGCCAGGCGACCGAGCGGCACGGTGCGCTCCAGCTTCTCGCGTGAACCCGGCGCTTCGATCGCGGGACTCAACATCGGCGTCTCGATGTATCCAGGGCACACCGCATTCGCCCGGATGCCTTCTGCGCCGATCCGGTGCGCCAACGACCGGGTGAGACCGATGAGCCCGTGCTTCGATGCCACGTACGACGGGATCCCGCCGTGGCCGATCAAGCCCTCGATCGACGCGATCCCGACGACCGATGAGCCAGGATTCGCGTCGCGCAGCGCAGGAAGGAGCGCAGAGACGATCAAGCCGTGCGCGCGCAGATTGACGTCGAGCACGAAGTCCCAGGTGTCGGCGTCGATTACGTCGTCGAGCGCGGGCCGCACCATGCCCGCCGCGTGCACGAAACCACCGATCGATCCGAGCGCGTTCAACGAAGGCTCGACGGCAGCGATGATCTGATCGCGCTCTCGTACATCGACGTGCTCGGCATGCGCGGCGACACCAAGAGCCGCACACTTCTGCACCGTTTCTGCTGCGCCGGTGTCCTCGACGTCCCAGACGGCAACCGGTCGGCCGACGGCGGCGAGTGCGAGTGCACACGCGCGGCCGATTCCCGACGCTCCACCGGAGACGACCACGCCGGTTGCGGGAGTTCCAAGCAGTTCAGGCATCTGGACCTCAGACATCATGTTCGGGCATCAGGCGTCCTGCGCGGCGAGCGCTTGCTCTTTGGCCCAGCGGTAGTCGGCCTTGCCGTTTGGTCCACGCTGGATCTTCTCGACCAGTACCAGCTCCCGAGGCATCTTGTAGCCGGCGAGCTCCGTGCGGCACCGGGCCTGGAGATCGTCGAGTGTGAACGACGCGCCGGCACGTGGCGCCACCACCGCGACCACACGCTCACCCCAGCGTTCGTCGGGCACCCCGACCACGAGCACGTCCTGCACGCCAGGGTGTGAGAGGAGCGTCGCTTCCACTTCCTCGGGAAAGACCTTCTCGCCGCCGGTGTTGATCGCGAGTGAGCCGCGGCCGTGCAGCACGATCGATCCGTCGGCCTCGACGTGCGCGAAGTCGCCCGACATCGCCCAGCGCTGGCCCTCGACCTCCACGAATGTGGCCGCCGACTTTTCGGGGTCGTTGTAGTAGCCGATCGGCAGGCGGCCACGGCGAGCGAGCCGGCCGACCGCGCCCGAGCCAGGCGCCACCGCCTTGAAATCGTCGTCGAGGACGGCCGTGCGGTCGTCGACCGAGAAGTGTGCGGAGGAGGGCGCGGCCCCGCCTGGCTCGCGACGTTCGTTGCCGACCACGCCAGTCTCGGTGGAGCCATACCCGTCGATGATCATCACATTGGGGAGCGCTTGGCGCGCGAGCTCCTTAGTGGTCGACGAGCACAGCGCACCGCCGGACGCGAAGACGAACAACGAGGAAAGGTCCCAACGGTCGGGATTGGCCAGCACAAGATCGACGACGGGGCGCACCATGGCGTCTCCCACCAGCGTGACGAAGTTGGCGCGCTCGGCTTGGATGAGATCGAGCGTGGCCGCGGGATCCCACGCACCCGGCGCGCCGTACACAGCCCGCCCACCGGCGAACAGCGTGGCAAATGTGGACCAATGCCCACTCACGTGCATGAGCGGTGGCGTGACGAGCTGCACTGCGCCGGTCTCGGGAATGCGCTCGACGATCTGCTCTGGTGCAGTGATCGGCGACGTGCGCGTGGGGTCGCCGCCGCCGAGAGCACCGAAGAAGATGTCCTCGTGCGTCCACATCACGCCCTTCGGCATCCCGGTGGTGCCGCCCGTGTAACAGAGGTACAGGTCGTCGTTGGCCCGACCCTCGAAGGTGCGGTCGGCTGAGTGCGCGGCGAGCGCGGACTCGTACTCGATTGAGCCGTCGGGCACCGCCTCCCCGCTGTCGTCCTCGACGAACATGAGGTGACGAAGCTCGGGGATCTTCGGAACGACGGCCGCAACCGCCGGCCCGAAGCGGCGATGGAAGATGAGTCCCACGAGGTCGGCGTCGGTGAAGAGGTGTTCGAGCTCACGCTCCACGTACCGGTAGTTCACGTTCACCGGGACGGCGCGCAGCTTGTAGCAAGCCAGCATCCCCTCCACGTACTCGGTGCCGTTCAGGAGCTGGAGCCCCACGTGGTCGCCGCGACCGATGCCGGCGCTCGCGAGATGGTGGGCGAGCCGGTTGGCCCGCGCCTCGAGCTCGGCGTACGTGACCCGCCGGTCGTGCGCCACCAGCGCAATGCGCTCCGGCACCGCATCGGCCACGCGCTCGAACAGCTCAGAGAGGTTGAAGGACGCCATGAGGAGTCAGAGGCTAGAACGTGGACGTGCTGACCATCACGCCGGTGTCGGGGGCGCTGGGGGCCGAGGTGCGTGGGCTCGACCTGGAGACGATCGACGACGACGGCTTTGCCGCGCTCGAGCAGGCCCTCATCGACCACCTCGTCGTGTTCATCCCCGCCCAGCACCTCACCCCGGATGGCCATCGCGACCTCGCGAAGCGATTCGGTGAGATCGAGATCCACCCCTTCCTCCAGAAGCTGGGCCCGGACCACCAGGAGATCGTGGTGCTCGACGGCGATGCCGGCGCGCGGGCCGACGTGTGGCACACCGACGTGACGTTCAGTGACTCACCACCGCTCTGTTCAATCCTCCACATGGTCACGTGCCCGAGCCGCGGCGGCGACACGATGTTCTCGAACCAGTACCTCGTGCACGACGCGCTCTCCGAGCCGATGCGCGAGCTGCTCGGCGGCCTCTCAGCAGTGCACACTGCGGCCGTCTTCGGGCATCCCGAGCATCAAGCCGAACACCCGGCGGTTCGCGTCCATCCGGTCACCGGGCGCTCGTCGCTCTACGTGAACCGGCAGTTCACCTCACACTTCCCCCAGTTGCGACGCGGTGAGAGCGACGCACTGCTCAACTACCTGCTCTCCTTCGCCGAGCAACCGCAGTTCCAATGTCGCTACCGCTGGGCACCGGGCGGCGTCGGCATCTGGGACAACCGCTGCACCCAGCACTACGCGGTGAACGACTACAACGAGCCTCGGCTGATCCAGCGCGTGACCGTGCTCGGTGACCACCCCGAGGGCAACGCGCCGCGCTGGTCGCACTGGCACCCCACGACCATGTCGGCCTCCGCCGCCGGCGAGATGGGCTACTCCCCCGCCTGACCGCGCCTTGGATCTAGCGGCGGTCGGCGAGGAAGGGGAACTCTGTGCGCACTTCGGCGACGCGCGCGGGCTCGATGTCGGCGATGAGCACGGCTTCCTCACCGCCCGCCTCCCCCGTCGCCTCGGCGAGCACAACGCCCAGCGGATCGACGATGCGGCTGTCGCCCACATAGTCGAGCCCCCCGCCCTCGCCAACCCGGTTCACGCCGATCACATAGGCCTGGTTCTCGATCGCCCGGGCCACGAGCAACGCTCGCCAGTGCTCGCGCCTGTTTTCGGGCCAGTTCGCGACGACGAGGTAGCAGTCGGTGTCATGCGCCAACGCCCAGAACTCGTCGGCAAAGCGCAGGTCGTAACAGACGAACAAGCTGACCCGCACGCCCTCCACTTCGACGGTCACGTGCGCATCCCCCGCTGCGAAACGCTCGTGCTCGCGGGCGTAGCTGAACGGGTGGATCTTGGCGTAACGGTGCGTCGTGCCATCGGGGCCGGCGAGCACCAGCCGGTTGTACGGAAGGGCTTGACCCTCGGGCCGCTCGGGCAACGAGGCGGCCATCCACACGCCGAGTCGCCGAGCCTGTTCCACGAGGAAGCGCGTGCTCGGCCCGTCAACTGGCTCCGCGATCGATTCGGTGTCCATCGAGAACCCGGTCGAGAACATCTCGGTGAGCACGACGAGTCGCGCGCCCTCGGCCGCAGCCTGCTCGATCATCGGTTCGACGTGCACGAACGTTGCTCTTGGGTCCTCCCACGCGATGTCGTGTTGGATCGCCGCAACCCTCACGGTCGCAATCCCTTCACGGTCGCAGCGCCTTCATGCGGGTGATCGCCTCGGCGAGCACCTCCATCCGCTTGCAGAACGCGAAGCGCACGAGTGGGCGCCCTTCGTCGACGTCGTCGTAGAACACCACGTTCGGGATGGCCACAACACCACAGCGCTCTGGAAGGTAGCGGCAGAACGCGGTGCCGTCGTCTGCACCAAGCGGTCGGATGTCGACGGTGACGAAGTACGTACCCGACGGTTCGAAGACGTCGAAGCCCACATCGGCGAGCCCTGTGCACAGCAAGTCGCGCTTGAGGCGCATGTCGTCGGTGAACGCGGCGTAGTACGCATCGTCGAGCAGGAGCGCGCCGGCGATCGCGTGCTGAAACGGTGCGCCGGTCGCGTACGTGAGGTACTGCTTCACCATCCGCACTGCCGCCATGAGCCCCGGCACGGCACACACCCATCCGATCTTCCATCCGGTGAACGAGAACGTCTTGCCAGCCGACGAGATCGTGACGGTCCGCTCACGCATGCCGGGCAAGGATGCGAGCGGGATGTGCTCGCCGTCGAACACCAGGTGCTCGTACACCTCGTCGGTGATTGCGAGCAGGTCGTGCTCGACGCAGATCTCCGCGATGAGCTCGAGCTCGCCCCGATCGAACACCTTGCCCGTTGGGTTATGGGGCGAGTTGAGGAGCACGAGGCGGGTCTTCGGCGTGATCGCCGCGCGCAGATCGTCGGGATCGAAGTGGTAGGTGGGGGCGCGCAACGTGACGACGCGCCGGTGCGCACCGGCCATCGCGATGCACGCGGCGTAGGAGTCGTAATACGGCTCGAACGTCACCACCTCATCGCCGTCGTCGCACAGCGCGAGCAGACTGGCGGCGATGGCTTCGGTGGCGCCGGTCGTGACGAGAATCTCGGTGTCGGGGTCGTAGGTGAGCCCGTAGAACCGCTGCTGGTGCTCGGCGATCGAACGGCGCAGCTCGGCGATGCCGAGCCCCGGCGGGTACTGGTTGTGCCCAGCCCGGATCGCGGCGATCGCCGCTTCGGCCACTTCCGCCGGGCCATCGGTGTCGGGAAACCCTTGTCCCAGGTTGATCGACGCCGTGCGGTCAGCAAGTGCGGACATCTCCGCGAAGATGGTTGCACCGAGTCCCTGCAACCGTGACGTGAGGTAACGATCGGCATCAGCCACCGGTCCGAGCCTAGAACCTGCCCCCCAATTCCACATGTCCGAGCGATTGACCGAACAAGGAAGCGCGTTGAGCGACTCCCCCCATCAGTCCCCACCCCAAGGGCCGCCACCCCAAGCGCCCTCATCCCAGCCTTTCGAAACCCGTGAAGCGACGTTTCGGGCGTACGCCGAGCACATCTCGCGGGGCAAGGTCGAGATCTTCGGCGAGCTCGGCATCGATCTCGTGCTCGGTCAGCGCGAGGGACCGTTCTTCTGGGACGCGTACGACGGACGCCGCTTCTACAACTGCCACTGCAACGGCGGCGTGTTCAACCTCGGACACCGCAACCCAACCATCGTGGCGGCGCTGCGCGACGCCCTCGATCATGTCGACGTCGGCAACCATCACCTCGTGTCGGGATGGAAGGCCGAGCTCGGGCAGCGGCTTTCGGCCACGACCGGCGATCGGCTCCCGGGCGTCGTGCTGTCGCCGTCGGGCTCCGAAGCGGTGGACGTCGCCATCAAGACCGCGGTGGCCGTGAGCGGGCGGCGCACGATCGTGTCGGTGCACGGCGCGTACCACGGTCACACCGGATTGGCGTCGAGCGCGGCCGACGCTCGGTACCACGAGCCGTACGGTCTCGCCCTTCCTGGCTTTACCCACGTGCCCTGGAACGACCTCGATGCGATGGACGCGGTGATCGCCGACGACACCGCGCTCGTGCTGCTCGAGACCGTGCCGGCCACGCTCGGCATGCCGCTTCCCGACGACGGGTACCTGGCCGGTGTGCAACAGCTCTGTCGCAATCGCGGCGCACTTTTCGCGCTCGACGAAGTTCAGGCCGGTCTCGGACGGTCGGGTCGGATGTGGTGCTTCGAGCACGACGGCGTCGTGCCCGACATGGTGGTCACCGGCAAAGGTCTCGGCGGCGGGCTGTACCCGATGGCGGCCACGCTCATGACTCCAGCCGTGCACCGCTTCTACGACGACGAGCCGTTCGTGCACGTGTCGTCGTACGGCGGCTCCGACCTTGGATGCGTCGTCTCGCTCGCAGTGCTCGACATCGTGGAGGCACCGGGATTCTTGGAGCGCGTCGAGGCGGTTGGCCTCCGTCTCGAGAAGGAGCTCGCTTCGCTGCCGTGCGAAGTGCGGCGGCGCGGGCTCTTCATGGGCCTCAAATGGCCCGACGAGAACGCCGGTGTGTTGGCTGCGAAGGCATGCATCGACGCAGGGGTGTTCGCGATCTTCGCCAACAACGACACCTCCGCGCTCCAGCTCCTCCCTCCGCTCACGCTCGACGACGAGCAGGTCGACGAGCTCGCCGAGCTCTTGGTGGGCGCACTGGGATGAGCGCATTGGCGGAGCAGTCGAGCGGCCCGAAGGGCGGCGCCGGGTATCCCGGCGCCGAGCGAGCGCGACCATAGAGATGACCCGAGTCCTCGACTTCGCTTCGCTGGAACGGTTAGTCGAGCACGCGCTCGCGTCCGGTGACGAGGCTGCCTTGCACGTGCTCGGCTACGGCGAGATCACGTCGGTACTCGCATGGCCCGCCGCCGATGGCCCTTGGGCGTGCAAGCGGCTCCCTGTCTTCGACAGCGCGGACCGTCTCGCCGATTTTCGAGCGCAGTTCGGTCAGTACGTCACGACGTTGCAGCACCATGGCGTGAACGTCCACGACAGTCGCATTGAGGTCGTCCTGACCGAAGCGGGGACCGTGGCGTACATCGTGCAACCGACTCTCGCACCGAGCGCCCTCGGTCCGGCGATGCTTCGTGGCACATCCGTTGCCGACGGCCGCGCATTGCTCAGCGCCATCATCGACCACATCGCCGTGGTGGTGTCCCCAACGGTAGGACTGGACGCGCAGCTGGCGAACTGGGGAATCGTCGACGATGAGCTCGTTTACTTCGACATCTCCACACCGATGCTGCGCGACCCAACCGGCCGTGATCTGCTCGACACCGAGCTCTTCCTCACCTCGCTCCCACCGTTTCTCCGCCCCGTGGTGCGGAAGTTTCTCCTTGGATCGATCCTCGACCAGTTCTTCGAGCCGCGTGCCGCTGCGCTCGATCTCGCGGCCAATCTCTACAAGGAGCGACTCGGCGAATGGGTCCCGGTCGTCTTCGAGCTCGCGAACGAACGCTTGCCGCTTGAACGCGCGCTGACGATCAGCGAAGCAAAGCGCTACTACCGACGGGACATGCGGGTGTGGGGGATGTTGCAGACCATGCGGCGGCTCGATCGCACCTGGCAGCGCAAGGTCCGTCGCCGCCCCTACCGCTTCCTGCTCCCCGGCCGCATCAACCGCCGCCTCTAGCCCCCTACTTGGTCAGACCTCAGCGGCTGGCGCGCGCCGCAGCACCGGTCATGGCCTTCCACGCGGCGACGTCACGATCGTCGGCGAGTCGGCCGACGTGCGTGACCGTATCGACATCTGCTGCCTCGGCGCGCAGTGCAGCCGCCGTGCACTGCTCCCGTGGTCGGATCGAGAACGGGTCGAACTGGTAGTTCCGCATTGCGTTCTCGTGCGTGATCTTGTTGACCGTGGCTTCGTCGAGCGCTCCGAGCAGCTCCGACACGCGCTCGGGTGCTTCCGGCCACACGCTGTCGGAGTGCGGATAGTCCGACTCCCACGACACGTTGTCGATGTTGAAGTGGTCGAGCAGCTCCACGCCCACCGCGTCGTTGATGAAGCAGCACAAGATGCGCTCACGGAAGAGCTCGGTCGGCCTGAGGCCTTGCGCCAGCTCGTGCCCCATCCACGCGTTGTGCCGGTTGAGCGTGTGCTCGGCCCGTTGGAGGAAGTACGGGATCCATCCGATGTCGCCCTCGGTGAGTGCGAAGTGCAGCTTCGGGAAGCGGTTCCAGAAGTCGGCCC
>CAMDCC010000054.1 GCA_945889545.1 Bifidobacterium breve
ATGCCGTCGGGCGTGCGCACCGACCCGTCACCAAACAACGGGTCGGTCGCGCGGCGCTCGATGATGCGAGCGACGGCGGTATCGGCGAAGTCGAGCCCGTGGCCGCGCACAAGAAGGTGGATACCGGCGGAGTCGCGGCCGCGTACCTCGAGGCGATCGAGCGCCGACAGTGCGATCTGGATGGAGGTGAACGCCTCGATCGCGGCTTGGGAGGCGTCGAACCCCGCGAGATCGGCGACGGCACGGGCGGTGCGAAGCCGATCGTTGTGCACGGCCCACACGGCGTCCTTGGCCCGCAGCATCGCGGCGTTCACCGACTCGAGGTCGGCGACGCCGAGGGACGACGCGTCTTGGTCGAGTCGTTGCTCGGCCAAGGTCAACAGGTCCGTGAGCGCTTCCGAGTGATGCTCGATGCCGAGCGCGCCTGGCCGGTCGGTCAGGAGCGCACGAACACCGGGAACGCCACGCAGCAGTCGATCGACGTCTTCGACCAGCGCGGCCGCGGCATCGAGCGATGCGACCTCACCCGACCACGCCTGCAGCCGCGCCACAGCGGCCTCGAGCTGAGAAACGAGGGGCGCGAGGGCCGGAACCGCCCGCGACGAACGGCGTCGAACAACGCCGATGATCCCGCACATGAAGGAACCAGTCTACGGCACGGTGCCGCCGGTTCGAGAGAGCGGGTTTTGGCGTGCGCTCAACCCTGCGGGGGGCCGCCGTTGGTGCGTTCGACCAGGTCGACGAGGCGGTCGGCGACGAGCTCAGCGCGCTCGACGCTCGGTGCTTCGACCATCACTCGGATGAGCGGCTCGGTGCCTGATGGGCGGACGAGCACGCGGCCGTCGGGTTGGAGCTCGGCGTCGATCTGGCGGGCCTCTTCCCAGAACTCACTGTTGGCTTCGATCGCGCCGCGGTCGCGCACGCGCACGTTGCGCAGCACCTGCGGGAACTTCTGCATCACGCCGGCGAGCAAGCCGAGTGAGTGGCCCGTGCCATTCACCACGTCGAGGAGCATCGCTCCGGTGAGCGCGCCGTCGCCGCCGACGGCGTGGTCGGGGAAGATGATGTGCCCCGACTGCTCGCCACCGATCGCCAGGTTGCGCCGCTCGACCTCGTCGAGCACGTTGCGGTCGCCCACATCGACTTCGATGAACTCGATGTCGTGGGCCTTGAGGCATCGCCGCAGCCCGAGGTTCGACATCACCGTGGCGACGACTGCGTTGCCCCGGAGCGACTCCCGCTCGTTCATGTCGAGGGCGCAGATGGCGAGGATCTGATCCCCGTCGACGATCGCGCCGCGTTCATCGACCGCGATCACGCGGTCGCCGTCGCCGTCGAATGCGAGTCCGACACGCGCGCCACTCGCGACGACCGCCTCTTGGAGACCCGCCGTGTCGGTGGAGCCGCAGTCCTTGTTGATGTTGGTGCCGTCGGGCCAGGCGTTGAGGATCTCGATCTCGGCCCCGAGCTCCTTGAAGATGCGCGGTGCGGAACGGAACGCCGCGCCGTTCCCACAGTCGAGCACCACCTTGATGCCGTCAAGGCGGCGGCCCTCGAGCGCGCCGATTACATGGCCGACATACTCCTCGAGCGGGTTCTCCATTGTGCGGTCGACACCCACGCCGGCCCCGGCGGGGCCGGGCTCGGGTGTGTCCATCGCGAGTGCGCGCAGCTCGAACTCCACTTGATGCTCGAGCTCCGCGGAGATCTTGCGGCCACCAGCCGCAAAGAACTTGATGCCGTTGTCCTCGTAGGTGTTGTGGCTGGCAGTGATCATCGCCGCGGGCGCGCCACGCACCTTGGCGAGGTGCGCAACGCCAGGCGTGGGGAGCACGCCAGCGAGCTCGACCTCAGCGCCTTCAGAACAGATTCCGGCGACGAGCGCGGCCTGCACCATGGGTCCGGAGCGACGCGTGTCGCGCCCCACGATGAATGCCTGCTCGGCGCCGAGCACGCGCACAAGTGCACGACCGAGCGCGGTCACGAGCTCGGGTGTGAGCTCGCGATTCGCGAGGCCGCGGATGCCGTCGGTGCCGAATTCGAGGGTCATGGGCTGGAGAGGCCCGAGGCGCGTCTCAGCGCTTCGAGTACTGGGGCGCCTTGCGGGCCTTCTTGAGGCCGTACTTGCGCCGCTCCTTCTCGCGGGCGTCGCGCACCAGCAGGCCGGCCTTCTTCAGCATCGGCCGCATCTCGTCGTCGAGCGCGACGAGCGCACGCGCGATCCCGAGGCGCAGGGCACCGGCCTGACCGCTCACGCCGCCACCGTGGAGCGATGCATCGACGTCGTAGACATCGGCGGTCTCGGTGAGCCGCAACGGCTCAGTGGCGGACTGTTGGTGCGTGAGGGTGGGAAAGTACACCTCCATCGGCTTGGTGTTGATCACGATCTTGCCGGTGCCGGGACGCAGACGCACACGCGCGACGGCTTCCTTGCGTCGTCCGGTGCTCTGGATCAGGGGCTTGGGCACGATCGCTCCTCTTAACTCGCGCGTTGACTCGCGCGCTTGGTGGTGGACGTGAGCACATGGGGCTGGGGCATCTGCGCGGCGTGCGGATGCGTGGGCCCCGGGTAGATCTTCAGCTTCGTGATCATCTGTCGGCCGAGCGGGCCCTTCGGCAGCATGCCCTTCACCGCGAGGCGCACGACTCGTTCGGGGTCGCGGTCGAGCAGGTGCGCGAGCGTCTCGGACCGCAGACCACCCGGGTAACCCGAGTGCCGGTGGTAGAGCTTGCCTTCGGCCTTGCGCGGGTTGATATCGAGCAGCGCTGCGTTCACAATGACGACGTGGTCGCCCACATCGACGTTCGGCGCCCAGATCGTCTTGTGCTTGCCGCGCAGGAGCGTGGCGACTTCTGACGCCAGGCGACCCAGGACAACGCCCTCGGCGTCGACAACGTGCCAGACGCGGGTGATGTCGGCTGGCTTGGGGTGATAGGTCCGCACGAGATCCTGACCAGAGAAGAGAGGATGGACAGCCCGGGGCCGCAGACCGGCCTCGAGCAAGATCCTGCATCCTACTGATTCCGGGTGAAATCCGGCAATCGACCCCTTCGACGGCCCGAACTGGCCGCCCCGGTAGCCTCGGCGCTCATGAGCGCCACCCCAGTCCCTGCGGGACTAGCGCCCGAACGCGAGACCGATGCCGAGGCTGCCCTGGGCATCCTCACCGATTCCGCGCTCGAGCCGATCGTCGACATGGTCCTCCTGGCCCGAGATGGCGCCTACGAGGCCCGATCGCACGAGGGGTCGGTGCGATTCCGCCGCACGGAAGGCGGCGACTACGACGTGCTGGAGACCAGCGGCAACGACCCGCTCGGCGATCAGACGGTCGAGCGGTTCACAACGCTGCCCGACGAGCTGGCCAACACCAACCCGCACCGTTCCGAGAACGCGTACCCGCACGCGTTCGACCACGTGGCTCAGCTCTTCGACCACCCTGCCGCGCCCGACCTGTGCGTGCTCCACTCCGCCGATCACAACTGGGAGGACCAGGGTGGGCACCGCGGCGAGCACGGCTCCCTCGGGATCGTGCAGGCGCGGGCACCCTTGGTCTTCGCCGGCAAGGGCGTTCGTAGCGACGGGTTGGTCCCGCGTTCAGCGCGCCTGGTCGACATCGCGCCAACGATCTTGGAGTTATTGGGCGTCGACCGCGCCGCTGACGGCACGCACCTGCGCGGTCAGGACGGTGAGGTGCTCGACGGCGCGCTCGACCTCCAGGGCGGTCGACCGAAGCACGTGGTGGCGTTCCTCTTCGACGGCACCAACTCCAACGTGCTCTACGACATGGCCGCGCGCGGCGAGGCGCCGAACGTGGCCCGGCTCATCGAGATGGGTACTGCGTACGCGCACGGAGCGATGGCCGGGCTCCCGACGGTCACGCTGGCCAACCACACGTCGGTGATCACCGGCCGACTGCCCGGCCACCATGGCATCCTCCACAACGCGTGGTTCGACCGGCGCACGGGCGAGCAGGTGATCACCAACTCCAATGCCACCTGGCCGACTGCGATGCGCAGCTGCGTGGACGGCGTCGACTCCATCCACGACGCGTTGCACCGCGCCGAGCCGGATGTGTTCACCGCGTCGGTGAATGAGCCGTGCGACATCGGCGCCGACTTCTCCACGTTTCACTTCTTCCGGCGAGGAGAGGTGCCGCCCATCCCGAAGTCGCCCGACGGGCTCCCCCACACCACCGAACGGTTCGTGCGTCCGTCGAAGGACTATTCGTGGTCGTCGATCGTCGACCACATGGGCACGGAACAAGCCACGGGTATCTGGAGCGGTTCGTACCGCGACGAGACGTACCCGCTGCCGCAGTTCATGTTCTGCAACTTCACGCTCACCGACTCGGCGATGCACGAAGGCGGGCCACATTCGGAGGTGGCCGCGGCATCGGTACGCGACAGCGACGGACGCCTCGGTGAGATCCTCGCCGCGGTCGAACGGGCCGGCGTGTTCGACGACACCGCGTTCGTGCTCCTCGCCGATCACGGTATGGAAGAGACCGACCCGGCCGTCACCGGCGACTGGGACGTCGCCCTGCGCGATGCCGGCCTGACGTTCCGCGACGAGGGCTACGGCTTCCTGTACCTCGGGGAAACACCAGGCTGACACTTCCCTCACACTTGCGGGCGAGAGTGAGGGGCATGAAGACACTTGCAGTCTCACTGGCACTGTTCCTCGGCGTGGCGGTTTGGGCCGCCGGATCCGGTACCGCGGGCGCGGCGACCACCTGCGACACACCGCAGGGCGCTCGCAACGTCGAGTACGTCGACGATCCGGTCTCACCGCTCCAGCGGCTCGACATCTATGGGTTCGAGGCATCTGACGGCTGCGACCCCGCACCCGTCGTGATGTGGGTGCACGGTGGTGGTTGGCGGGGCGGCGACAAGCGCAACGAACCCACCAAGGTGAGCCTCTTCAACGACCTGGGCTACGTGTTCGTGAGCGTCAACTACCGGCTCTCTAGCCCACCCGGTGATCCGAAACGCCCGATCCACCCGGCACACGCCAACGACGTCGGCGCCGCCGTGGCGTGGGTCCAAGACAACGTCGACCAGTTCGGCGGCGACGGGGAGACGATCGAGCTGCTCGGCCACTCCGCCGGCGGTCACCTGGTGTCACTCGTCGGTGTTGATCCGCACTACATCGAACAGGCCGGCGGCGACGCCGACGCCGTTCAGTGCGTGGTCTCGAACGACACCGAGGGCTACGACCTCGTCGAGCGCGCCGCGCAGGGAGGCTCGGCGAAGCAGCTCGTCACGAATGCGTTCGGTGCTGACCCGTCGGTCTACGCCGACGCATCGCCGATCAACCATGTGGCCGACCGCGACGAGCCGCCCGACTTTCTCATCATCACCCGCGGCCTTCCCCGCCGAGTCGCCGCAGCCCAAGCTTTCGCCGACGCAGCCGAAGGCGCGGGCTCGTCAGTAGACGTGCTCCGACCCGTCGGCCTGTCCCACGGCGACGTGAACCGCCTTATCGGCACCGAGGGCGACACCGTCGTCACCCCACCAGTCACCGAGTTCACACAGCATTGCCTGGGCTAGTTACATCACTTCAGTATAAGTGATATCATCTCTGCGTGCTGCGGACCCAGATCTCACTCACCGACGCCCAGATGGCGCGTCTCCGGGCCGAGTCCTTGCGCTGTGGGGTTTCCATTGCCCAGCTCATCCGGGATGCGGTCGACCACGTACTGCCTGCGGCTGAGTGGGAGGCCCGTAAAGCTCGGGCCATCGCTGCGATCGGCTGTGTCCGCGACGAGGCTGACGATGTCGCCGAGCGCCACGACGAGTACCTCGCCAACCTGTCCGCCGGTCGGTGACCGTCTTCGTCGACACATCGGCCCTCTATGCCCTGGTCTCCGCAACCGACCGGCGTCATGCTGACGCGCGGTCCACGTTCTCCGACCTGCTCGCGGAGGAATCCCTCACCACGCACAACTACGTCGAAGTGGAAACGATCTCGCTCGTCCACGCCCGACATGGACCACGGCCCGTCGCGCGCGTTCGCGAGATCCTCGAGGTCATCGAGATCATCTGGGTCGATGAGGACATCCACACCACGGCACTCGACCGCCTCGCATCTGGCCGTCGAGGTGGGCCCTCGCTCGTCGATCTCGTGAGCTTTGAGGTCATGGAACGCGACGGCATCGAGGATGCGTTCGCCTTCGACGAACATTTCGCCGATGCAGGATTCCGACCCATTGGCGATTGAACGCAACTGCGGATTCTCGGCACGTTGAAGGCGTCCATGTGTCCTTCAGCGTGCCGAAAAGCCCGGGCTAGTAGCCGACTGACTCGAGCGTCAGGCCTTGGGGCGGGGCGATCTGGCCGGCGATCTGGCGGTCGCGAGCGCGCAGGATGTTCATGATGTCGCCGGGGCGCATGCGATCGGTTGCGGCGTCGACCATCGTGCCGACGAGCGAGCGCACCATCCGGTGGCAGAACGCCGTGGCCCGCACGTCGTAGACGAGCGTGCCGTCACCGTTGTCGAGCCACTTTGACTCCAACACCCGTCGCCGAGTGGTCGATCCCTCAGGACCCTTCCGGCAGAACGATGCGAAGTCGTGCAGCCCCATGAACGGGTCGGCGGCAAGCCGCAACCGAGCGATGTCGAGCGGCTCGGAGATCCACCACGAATAGCGAGCGACGAACGGGTCGGGCTCGGGTTGGTTGAGGATGGTGTAGCGGTACCGACGCCACTTCGCGGACCTACGCGCATCGAAGGTAGGGTCGACGCGCTCGCAGCGCCGGACAACGATCTCGGGCCCGAGGATGGCATTCAGGGTCCGGCGCAGCCGCTCCGGCTCGAAGGCGACGAACGTCTGGATGCTCACCACCTGGCCCCAGGCATGGACACCCGTGTCCGTACGGCCGGCGCACACCAAGCCGAGCGCCTCTCGCGGTGAGCGCAACACGTTCTCCAGCGCGTTCGAGAGGACGCTCTCGACCGTGCGGACGTTGGGCTGTGCCGCGAACCCATGAAATTCGGTCCCGTCGTACGCGACGACGAGCTTGAGCTTGTCCCCGGACGGCGGGGCCTGGCTCATCGCCGGCGGTTCAGCTCCACGGGTCACCCCGGCTGCGCGCCACCATCCGGCAGCACTCCGCCTGCGTTCACACGAGCTCGATGCGCGCCATCGGCGCGTTGTCGCCCGGCCTCGGGCCGAGCTTGAGGATGCGCAGGTAGCCACCCGGGCGCTCGGCGTATCGAGGCGCGATCTCGGCGAAGAGCTTGTGGGTCGCACGCTTGTCGTGCATCGTCGAGATGACGAGCCGACGGTCGTGCACCCCGCCGCGCTTGGCCTTGGTGATGAGACTCTCGGCGTACGGACGCAGCGCCTTGGCCTTGGCCACGGTGGTCACCACGTGCTCAGCCTCGAAGAGGCTGGCAGCGAGGTTGGCCATCATGAGCCGCTGGTGCGCGGGATCTCTCCCGAAGCGTGGTCCCTTACGGGGCGTGGGCATCGAGCACCTACTCCTTGACGCGCAACGCGAGGCCGCGCTCGTCGAGCTTCTGGAGCACCTCGTCGAGCGACTTCGACCCGAAGTTGGTGATCGCAAGCAGGTCGTCTTCGGTCTTGGCGACGAGCTGCCCGATCGTGTCGACGCGCGCCCGCTTGAGGCAGTTGCGCGGCCGCTCCGAGAGGTCGAGCTGCTCGATCGGCAGCTCGAGGTCGGGCGACGCCGCCGTGGCGGGTGAAACCTCACCGAGCTCGAGGCCGCGGGGTTCGTCGGACAGGCTCGCAACGAGGCCGACGAGGCTCCGCAGCGTGTCGCCGGCCGAGGCAAGCGCCTCACGCGGCGTGACGGAACCATCGGTCTCGATCTCGAGCGTGAGCTTGTCGTAGTTGGTGGCCTGCTCCACACGCGTCGGCTCTACCGAGAACGCCACGCGGCGCACCGGCGAGAAGATCGCGTCGACGGGGATCACGCCAATCGTGGAGGTGCGCTTGTTGCGCTCCGCTGACAGGTAGCCGCGGCCCTGCTCGACCGTGAGATCGATAGCGAGACGTCCCTTGGCGTTCACGGTTGCGATGTGCAGCGCCGGGTTGAGCACCTCGACGTCGGACGTGGTCTGGATGTCGCCCGCCGTGACCTCACCGGGACCGCGCTTGTCGAGGCGCAGCGAGACTCCCTCATCGCTGGTACACAGCAGCACGAGGTCCTTGATGTTCAGGATGAGGTCGGTGACGTCTTCCTTCACACCCGGGATGGTGTCGAACTCGTGCAGCGCTTCGTCGAAGCGCACCTGCGTGACGGCTGCGCCAGGAATCGACGACAGGAGCGTGCGCCGCAGGCTGTTACCGAGCGTGTGCCCGAAACCTGGCTCGAGTGGTGAGATCACAAACGACTGGACGTTGCCCTCGGGCTCGCCAGCTTCGACCTCAGGTCGCTGGATGATCAGCATCAGTTGCCTTCTCTGTTGATCTGCGGGGGGTTACTTGGAGTAGAGCTCGACGATGAGCTGCTCGCGCACGGGCACATCGATCTGCTCGCGCAACGGAAGCTCGCGCACCGTCACTTCGTGGGTATCGGCCTTCACATCGAGCCACTGCGGGATCGAGCGGGTAATCGTGTCGAGGTTGTGACGCACGACGATGTTCGCCTTCGCCTTGTCAGTGAGGGTGATCACATCTTCCTTGCGCACCAGGTACGACGGGATCGTGACCCGCTTGGCGTTCACGAGGATGTGACCGTGTCGCACGAGCTGGCGAGCCTGGTTGCGGCTCGTGCCGAAGTTGGCTCGGAAGACCACGTTGTCGAGTCGCTGCTCGAGCATGCGCAGCAAGATCTCGCCGGTGATGCCGTCTTCTGAGTTGGCTGCCGCGTACATCTTGCGGAACTGCTTCTCGAGCACGCCATAGATGCGCCGGGCCTTCTGCTTCTCACGAAGCTGGAGGAGGTATTCGCTCTCACGGATGCGCCCACGCCCGTGCTGTCCGGGCGGATACGGCTTGCGTTCGACCGGGCACTTCATCGATTCGCACTTCGGGCCCTTGAGGAAGAGCTTCATGCGCTCGCGACGGCAAAGCTTGCAGACGGCTGCGGTGTACCTGGCCATCAGACTCTCCTGCGCTTCGGCTGGCGACATCCGTTGTGCGGGATGGGCGTGACGTCCTTGATGCCGACCACCTCGATACCGGTGTTCTGGATGGTGCGGATGGCCGTCTCCCGACCGGAGCCGGGACCTTTCACGACCACGTCGACCTTGCGCACACCGTGCTCCATGGCGCGCCGCGCGACCGTCTCGGCCGCGAGCTGCGCCGCGAACGGCGTGCTCTTGCGAGAACCCTTGAAACCCACGTTCCCCGACGAGGCCCACGCGATCGCGTTGCCCTGCTGGTCGGTGATCGTGATGATCGTGTTGTTGAACGACGACTTGATGTGCGCAACGCCATAGGCGACGTTCTTGCGCTCTTTTCGCTTCGGTCGCCGTCCGCCGGCGGCTGGCTTGGCCACGTACTCCTACTTCCCGTTCTCGTTCGTCGACTTCTGCTCGTACATCACTTGCGGGCCTTCTTGCGGCCGGCGACTGTCTTCTTTGGACCCTTGCGGGTGCGCGCGTTGGTGCGCGTGCGCTGACCCCGGACGGGGAGTCCCCGGCGGTGCCGGATGCCCTCGTAGCTCCCGATCTCGACCTTGCGCTTGATGTTGGCCGACACCTCGCGACGCAGGTCACCCTCGACCTTGAGGTTCGCGTCGATCCACGCGCGCAACTTGGCGACTTCTTCGTCGGTCAGGTCGCGGACACGGGTGTCGCGAGACAGCTGGGTCTGGTCGCACACCGTCTTGGCGACGGAGCGACCAACGCCAAAGATGTATGTAAGCGAGATCTCAAGCCGCTTTTCACGCGGGATATCAACGCCGGCGATTCGAGCCATGACTTCCTATCCCTGCCGCTGCTTGTGGCGCGGGTTGGTACAGATGACGCGGACCGCGCCGTGACGGCGGATCAGCTTGCACTTCTCACACATCTTTTTAACCGACGGTCGAACTTTCAACGCTGCTCTTCTCGATTACTTGTAGCGGTAGGTGATGCGGCCACGACTCAAGTCGTAAGGAGTGAGCTCGACCTGCACGCGGTCCCCAGGGAGGATTCGGATGTAGTTCATCCGCATCTTCCCGGAGATGTGTGCGAGCACCTTGTGCCCGTTCTCGAGCTCGACACGGAACATGGCGTTTGGGAGCGGTTCAACCACCGTTCCCTCGACCAATATCGTGTCGTCCTTCGGCTTTGCCAGAGCTTCCACCACCTTGAATTGGACCTAAGCGGGCGCGCGAAACGCCCGGACGAACTCACTTGTGAGCCTTTCTAGGCTACACGGTCCCCTCACCCCTTGGAAAATCAGGGTCACAGCCGCGCGCCGAGGGTGTGTATTACCTATCGTGATACGCTCTCGCTTGGTGCCCAAGGCGATCTCCGTGCGACTCGACGACGCCGCGCTGCGTGCGCTCGCGCTGATCGAGGCGGGTGGGGCGTCGCGGTCGGAGGCCATACGCACGGCCATCGTCGAGGCAGCGAGCCGTCGACGCGAACCGGACGCGATCCGCGCCGAGGTGGCGAGTATCGCCGCCGATCCCGAGGATCGAGCCGAAATGACGGCAGTGCTCGCCGACATGGAGGATCTCAGTGACCCGTGGTGACGTCCACGAGCTCCGCCTGGCCCGCGGAGTCGGTCATGAGCAACACGGACGACGACTCGGTGTGGTCGTGCAGTCAGATCTCTACGCCGGCTTGTCGACCGTGCTCATTGCGCCGACTTCGAGGCAGGCCCTGGCGACTTCGTGGCGACCCGTCATCACGGTCGCAGGCGAGCAGACGCGTGTGCTCGTCGAGCAGACGAAAGCTCTCGATCTCGCTCGCGTCGGCCGAAGAGTGGCTCACCTCACCGCGGAAGAGATCTGGGCACTAGACGACGCGTTACGCGCCGTCCTCGCGTTGGGCTGAGGACCCCGCCGGGGACACGACAAACCGGGGGCCGGTAGCCTCACGGAGCGTGGGGCGGGTGCTGGCGATCGGGCTCGACGCGGCTGACTCGAAGTTGCTCGATGAGCTCATGGCGGCCGGACGGATGCCCAACCTCGCGCGGCTTCGCGAGGCCGGAACCTGGGCCCCCCTCACGTCGCACGACGAGTATCGATCCGAACACCCCTGGTCGACGTTCGTCACCGGACGAACATCGGCCAACACGATCCCGAGTTCCCCCGCTGCTCACAGCCCCCCGGCCTGCTCGGCGATCTCGAAGAGACGATCGCTTGGGACCGTTCGATCCCCCTCGAATACCTCGGGGGTTGGAACCAACCCCGCTGGCTCCGCTCCTTCGCCACCGAGCTCGCCGCATCCTGCCGCGACCGCACACACGTGATCCGTGAGGTCTTGCACCGCACGCCGGATTGGTCGCTGGGCATCGCGGTCTTCAGCGCCCCGCACACGCTCTCGCACCATTGCTGGCACGGCGTGGCGCGCGACTCCCGACTTGCGAACGCGCCAACCGCAACATCGGCGTACCGAATGTTCGCTGACGAGATGGAAGCGCGCGGGTTGCCCGCCCGTCGTTCCACACTTCTCGACGCACCACTCGAGCTATATGCGACGCCGCTTCGGCATCAGCGATGCCGACCGAGACCGCATCGAGCGTCGCGATCGCTGGTTGCACCGAGGCGGCGTACCGCTTGTGGTCCGAGCGCTACCGCGGAGAGAACGTTCGCGAAGCCGTGGGGGCCGCGGTCGACCTCGCGCTCTCGCGCTGACAGATCGCCCTACTAGGGCACCGTCAGAACTTCAGGTCCGTGGTCGGTGACGGCGATGGTGTGCTCGAAATGCGCGGAGCGACGGCCGTCGCGAGTGATCACCGTCCAGCCGTCGTTGAGCAACTCGGTCTCGGGACCACCCGCGTTGACCATCGGCTCGATCGCGAGCACGTGGCCTTCGCGTAGCTTCATACCCCGGCCCGCGGGGCCGTAGTTGGGGATCTGCGGCTCTTCATGCATGGCGGTGCCGATGCCGTGACCTACGTACTCCCGAACCACGGTGAAACCGGCTTCTTCAGCGCGTCCCTCGACCGCGGCACCGAGATCACCGAGTCGCTTGCCCTCGACCACTTGTGCGATGGCAGCTTCGAGCGACTCGCGGGTGACTTCGATGAGACGCTTCGACTCGTCGTCGATGTCGCCGATCGGGACGGTGACCGCGGCGTCGGCGTGCCAGCCTTCGATGATCGCCCCACAGTCGATCGACAGGATGTCGCCGTCCTTCAGCACCACATCGGCGCTTGGGATGCCATGCACGATCACGTCGTTGGGTGATGTGCACACGACGGCAGGAAAACCGTGGTATCCGAGGAAGTTCGACCGGGCGCCACGACGGTCGATGACCTCACGGGCAGCGGCATCCACATCGAGCGTCGTTGCACCCGCCTTCGCGGCGCGGATGCACTCCTCATGCATCTCCGCGACCACCTTGCCCGCTCGGCGCATGAGCGCGATCTGCTCAGCCGACTTCCGCGTGATCACGATTCATCTGCCGTTCGAAGCTCGACCGACGCCACCAACGACTCGAACACGTCTTCGGCGTCGCCGATGCCGTCGACGTGCGCCAGGACGCCCCGGCGCCGATAGAACTGGATAAGCGGAAGGGTTTGAAGCTCCCAGAGCTCAAGGCGGCGCATCACCGAGTCCTCTGTGTCGTCGTCGCGCTGGATCACATCGCCGCCGCAGACGTCGCACGTCCAGTCCTCTTTGGGCGGCGAATCCACGTGGTACAGCGTC
>CAMDCC010000055.1 GCA_945889545.1 Bifidobacterium breve
CCGCCAGCAGCGCGAGCGCTCCTAGCCCGAGCATCGACTCCTTCGTAACTCCTTTCGGGGCAAAGAAGCATCCCTGGGCGGGCGCTTGATTGCCCCGAAACGAGTTGAGTTGGGTTACGTGCCCCCCAGGAGCACCTGGACGTTGCCGCCGTAGAGGTTGGGCTGGTCGGCGGGATCGCACCGCTGCTGCTCGTAGTCCCGGAGGATCGTGTTCGTGCCTTCGGAGTGCGGGTAGTCGCTGCACGCCATGAACAGATCCCCTGACTGGCCCATCAATCGCGACGGCTGCTCGTACGAGAACGCGGCGACGCGCACTGCTCGCCGGAAGTACTCGCTGGGCTCCATCGAGAGGTTGGCGATCGACTTGCCGTTGAGCTTCGACGTGAAGCGCAGCGCGCCGTCGAGCATCATCAGGTAGAGCGGCACCCAGATGGCCGACAGCTCCACGACGCCGAGGCGAAGGTTGGGGTGCTTCTCGAGCGTGCCGTTCACGATCAGGTCGGTGATGGCCAGCGCGGCCGGCGTGTACAAGAACACCGACTCGATTGCGTTGACGAGGCCATGCTCCTCGTCGTCGGTGTACCAGGCGTCGTCGAACACTCGCGGCTGGTCAGCCACATGGAAGCACGGCGAGACGCCATGCTCGACGAACGAGCTCCAGATGCGGTCGTGATCGGGGTGTGAGAGCGGCTTCCCGTCGACCAGCGCGGGGGCGATCATCGCGAGGTGCACGCCGCCGGCTTCGAGGTTGCGAAGCTGCGCCTCAAGCCACTCGGGATCACGCAACGTGAGATGCGCGACTGGGTGAAGCGCGCCGCCGCCGTCGGAGACCACGGTCGAGCACCACCGATTCCAGGCACCCATGTTGGTGTGCAGGGCTGGGAGTGAGTCCGAGAGGCGGCGCTCCCAGAGCAACCCGAAGTTGGGGAAGAGCATCGCTTGATCGAGGCCCATCGCCTGGATGCGCTCGAGGCGAGCGGTGGGGTCCCAGTAGTCAGTGGGGAGCACCTCGTCGTAGAGGTAGTCGGGTGCCTGGCCGGCGAGCCGACGGTTGCGGCGCTCACCGAGCACGTCGGTCTCGCCGGGGAGCTGCACGTCGGCCATGCCGAGTCGGGTACCGCGCCAGGTGATCCACGGGTAGCCGAGGTCGTCGTCCTCGATGCACAGCGCGTCGTCACGCTGCGCGGGATCGCAGTTGTCGACCCAAAGCGTCCGGGATTCGTAGAGGTGCTGGTCGCAGTCAATGATCGCCGTCATCGTCATCCCCTTCGCGAAGGGCCCCAGCATGGCGCATCCGCTCAAGGTTCTGCAGGTCGGTCGTGCGGATCTGGCGGGCGCGTGGCGCATACCCTTGTGCTCCCATGACGACCCAGCTCTCGCACCTCAAGGCCCTCGAATCCGAGTCGATCCACATCTTTCGCGAGGTCGCGGCCGAGTTCGAGAAGCCGGTGCTGCTGTTCTCGGGCGGCAAAGACTCCGCAGTGATGCTGCGGTTGGCCGAGAAGGCGTTCTGGCCGGCGAAGATCCCGTTCCCGGTCATGCACATCGACACCGGTCAGAACTTCGACGAAGCCCTCGACTACCGCGACCGCCGGGTGGCCGAGCTCGGCATCAAGTTGATTGTCGCTTCGGTGCAGGACTCGATCGACTCCGGTCGCGCGATCGAGGAGACGGGTCCGAAGGCCAGTCGCAACCGCTTACAGACGGTCACGCTGCTCGACGCGATCACCGACAACGGCTTCGACGCTGTGTTCGGTGGTGGTCGGCGCGACGAGGAGAAGGCTCGCGCCAAGGAGCGCGTCTACTCCTTTCGCGACGAGTTTGGGCAATGGGATCCGAAGAACCAGCGGCCCGAGCTGTGGAACCTCTACAACGGACGGCACCGCAAGGGTGAGCACATCCGCATCTTTCCGTTGTCGAACTGGACCGAGCTCGACGTGTGGCAGTACGTCGCTGACGACGAAGTGGAGCTGCCCTCGCTGTACTACGCGCATCGTCGTGAGGTGTTCCGCCGCGACGGCATGCTGCTCGCGGTCTCGCCGCACGTCACGGTGATGGAGGGCGAAGAGCCGGAAGAGATGATGGTGCGGTTCCGCACGGTGGGCGACGCATCGTGCACCGGTGCGGTGGCGTCCAGCGCTACCACCGTCGAACAGGTCATCCTCGAAGTGGCCGCGTCCCGGCTCACCGAACGGGGCGAGACACGCGCCGACGACCGCATCTCCGAAGCCGGCATGGAAGACCGCAAACGCGAGGGCTACTTCTAAGTCATGGAGCTGCTCAGATTCGCGACGGCGGGGTCGGTCGACGACGGGAAATCTACGTTGATCGGTCGGATGCTGCTCGAGACCAAGCAGATCTTCGAGGATCAGCTCGAGGCGGTCGAGCGCACGAGCCGCGACAAGGGGTTCGACTACACGAACCTCGCGCTGCTCACCGACGGTCTGCGCGCTGAGCGCGAGCAGGGGATCACGATCGACGTTGCGTATCGGTACTTCGCCACCCCGCGCCGCAAGTTCATCATCGCCGACACGCCGGGCCACATTCAGTACACGCGCAACATGGTCACGGGCGCGTCCACCGCCGACCTCGCATTGGTTCTGGTCGACGCCCGCAAGGGCGTGCTCGAGCAGTCGAAGCGGCATGCGGTGATCGCGTCGCTGCTCCAGGTGAGGCACCTCGTGCTGTGTGTGAACAAGATGGACCTGGTCGAGTTCGACGAGGCCCGCTTCGACGAGATCTGCGAGGAGTTCTCCGACTTCGCGGCCAAGCTCGACATCGACGACCTGGCGTTTATCCCGGTGTCCGCGTTGCTCGGCGACAACGTGGTGACGCACTCGCCGAACACGCCGTGGTACGAGGGCCCCACGTTGCTGCACCATCTCGAGCACGTGTACATCGGCTCCGACCGCAACCTGATCGACGCGCGCTTCCCGGTGCAGTACGTGGTGCGTCCCATGTCGCACGATCACCACGACTACCGCGGGTACGCGGGTCAGGTGGCCAGCGGCATCTTCCGCCCCGGCGACGAGGTGCTCGTGCTCCCATCGGGATTTACCACCACCATCGCCGGCATCGACGAGCACGGCGGCCCGGTAGAGCAGGCGTATCCGCCGATGTCGGTGAACATCCGTCTTGCCGAAGAGCTCGATGTGAGCCGAGGCGACATGTTCGCCCGACCCAACAACGCGCCCACCGTCACCCAAGATGTCGACGCCATGATCTGCTGGTTCAGCGAACGACCCCTGCAAGCCGGGCAGATATATGGGGTCAAGCACACCACGCGCACCGCTCGAGCTCGCATCCAGGAGCTGAACTACCGCCTCGATGTGAACTCGCTGCATCGCGAAGACGACCAACCCGCGTTGGCGATGAACGACATCGGGCGCATCTCGATGCGCACGACGGTCCCGCTCTTCGTCGACGAGTACCGCCGGAACCGCATCACCGGCAGCTTCATCCTCATCGACGAAGGCACGTTCGAGACCGTCGGCGCGGGCATGATCCTCGCGGCGTCGGCCGGATGACGCGGGAAGGCTGAGGCGAGGAATGACCGATCCTCCCCGGAGCCCGGACGTCGTCTGGCACCAAGAGGGCGTACCGCGTGCCGAGCGTTGGGCCGCCTCAGGACTCTTTGGCGCGACGGTGTGGCTCACGGGGCTCTCCGGCTCGGGGAAGTCCACTGTGGCGGGGGCGCTCACACGGCTGCTCGTGAGCCGCGGCGTGGCCACCTACACGCTCGACGGCGACAACCTGCGCCACGGCCTCAACGGCGACCTGGGGTTCTCGGCTACGGATCGCACCGAGAACGTGCGTCGCGTCGCCGAGGTCGCTCGACTCTTCGCGGATGCCGGCATCGTGGCGGTCGTGCCGTTGATCAGCCCGTACCGCGCCGGACGTGACCACGCCCGTCGGCTCCACGTCGCGGCCGGCCTGCCGTTCCTCGAGGTGTTCGTCGACGCGCCACTCGACGTGTGCGAGGCCCGCGACCCGAAAGGTCTCTACGCGAAGGCCCGCGCCGGTGAGCTTCCCGGGTTCACAGGCATCGACGATCCGTACGAGTTGCCGGAGCATCCCGATCTCGTCGTTGCCGCCGATCAGGAGACGCCCGAAGCCGCGGCCGAGCGGATTGCCGCGCGAGTCGGCTCGGAGACGTCAGCCGCGCGGTGAGATGATCGTGGGCGCCGCGTCCGGATCTCGCGCTAGCGCCAGGAGCTGGGGCACGGCCCACTGCGCGACGAGGTCGGCGCCGGCGTCGCTGAAGTGGATGAGGTCGGGCATCCGCACCTGCACGCCGTTCACGGTGTCGGTCCACGTGCCCTCGGGATCGACGAAGGTGCACAGGTCGAGGACCGCGGTCTGATCGGGAGCGTCGGCCGTCGCATCACGCAGGATCAGGTTCCAGCGGTTGACCCACGCATCGTTGAATGCCGAGCGTTCGTGGTCGATCTGGTGGTCCCATCCCTGCTTCGAGTACGGCAGCGTCAACCAGGCAACGCGCGCATCGCGTTCGGAGAGGATGTCGGTAGCGAGCTGGATGTCGTGTGTGGCGAGTGCCGCACCGACAGGCGTGTCGAACTTCCGCACCACACCGTTGATCAGTCGGTCGGTGGTGTCGTGGCCGCCGACGAGCACCACCACCACGTCGGGATCGAACTCCGCGACGTGTTGGGGCCAACGCTCGCGCCAGACCGGCTTGCACGCCTCGGCTTCTGTACGCCACACGCCAACCCAGTACTCACCGATGTCGGCCAGCCCGCAGCCCGGCACCGACGCGTTCCACAGCTCGAACCCCAGTTCGTCGGCCGCTCGCTGGAACCCCGGCGCAAGCGATCCTGCCAATGAGTCGCCGACCAGCAGCATCCGCTTCGGTGCTTCGACGGCATCGACTCGGTTGGAACGAGCACCCAACACCTCGGGCGCTTTGAGGTCGCGTGCCGCAACCTCCACGGCCGGTGGGGGGGCGCCGGCCGTCGTGACGATCACGGTGAGAAGCACCGCGGCAATCGCGGCGGGCGTGACGCGCCAGACCACGCGTGCGGTGAACGTGCCGCGGCGGATGGGCATCTCGACGAGGTAGTACGACAACGACGCCACCGTGAACGTAGTGGCCAAACGCAGGCCGAACAGTGCGTAGCCGTCGAGCCCGACCCGCTCGGGGGAGAGCACCACGAAGATCGGCCAATGCCAGAGGTACAGACCGTACGAGATCTGACCGACCCAACGAAGCGGCGCCACCGATAGCAGCGCGCCCAGGGGCCCTGACCGCGGCTGGGCCACCGCAGCGATCACCACCGACACCAGGAGGGCCTCCAACAAGAAGCCGCCCTGGTAGAGCGCATTGGAGTGGTCCGACACCGTGGCCCAGATGACCGCGAGCGCGACGAAGGCCGCGATCCCCGCGCCCTGGAGCGCGCGCTGCATGCTCAGCCGAGTGGGTGACGGAACCCGCCGGAGGAGCATCGCGAGCAGCGCGCCCACGAGCAGCGACTGCGCCCGGGTGTCGGTGCCGTAGTACACCCGCGACGGGTCGCGGCCCGGCTGGTGGAATACGAACATCGCGGTGACGGACATCACGAGGAGTGCGCCCGTCACGGCGGGGAGCACGCGGGTCGCGCCGCGCCGAAGGCTGAGCATCCCCAGGACGAGCAACGGCCAGAGCAGGTAGAACTGCTCTTCGATCGCCAGCGACCACATGTGCTTGAGCGGCGATGGCGCGGCGAACTGCTCGAAGTACGAGTCGCCTCCGAAGATGAAACGCCAGTTCGCTACGTACCCGAGCGTGGCGAACGCGTCGCCGCGCACTTTGCCGAGCTCAACGGGTCGGGCGGCCGTCGCCGCGTAGAGCCCGACGGCCACGAGCACGAGCAGCAGCGCTGGGAGCAGGCGGCGTGCCCGTCGAGCCCAGAAGGCCGGCAGGTTGATGCTGCCATCGGCGCGCCACTCGCCGAGCAAGAGGGTGGTGATGAGGTAGCCGCTCAGGACGAAGAAGAGGTCGACGCCGAGGAAGCCACCCGGTGCCCACGCGATGCCCCCGTGGTAAAGGATGACGCCAGCTACGGCGAGGGCCCGCAGGCCATCCAACGCCGGAAGGTAACGAAGCCGACCACTCATCGTGGCGGAAAGGTTACCGGCGCGCGAAGAGCGCCGAAACACGGAGAAGCGGGCCGGCGACGGTCGGGTGCCGTGTGGTGCACCCCGACCGCCGCCCGGGTGCCCCTATCCGCCGAAGTTCTGCGTTGCGTAGACCTGGGAGCCGTCCGGCGACATCGCCAGGCCGATCCCGATCGAGGTGAAGGAGGGTGAGAGCACGTTGGCCCGGTGGAGTGGCGATGCGATCCAGGCATCCACCATCGCCTGGCCGGTCATGCCGGTCGGGCCCCGCAGCACGTTCTCACCCAGGGTGCGGTAGGCGCTGTAGCCAGGCGACCGGATGGTGACGTTGAGGTCGCGGTGGTGGAGGTTGCCCGTCGCCGACATCTGTGCGCTCCAGTCGGTGGAGAGGCAGTAGAGCTGCCGGTTCCAGGTCAGTGCCCGCAAACCCGCCGTCGAGCGCTCGCCGTTCACGTCCTGGAAGATCGCCGCGCTCACGAGGTCGTTGGGGGCCGCAGGGGCGGCGCAGGGCGGCGGGCCGGCGGCTGGCCTGGGCCCACAGGCGCTCGCGATCAGAGCGATGGCCAGCATCCCGAGCAGCACCCTGCCTCGGCGGTTGCGGCTGGCGCACTTGGAGGTAGCCGTTCCTCTACGAAGCATCCCCAGGGGGATCGGTCGCGCTCAGAGCGACCTTGAGCCAACACTCGCCACATTCGGTGGCAGAAGCCACACCCCACGGGTTTTTCGGCACGTTGAAGGACACATGGACGCCTTCAACGTGCCGAGAATTCGCAGATGTGGCGGATCAGTCCTTGGGTGGGGGGATCATCGCCTTGAAGCGATCGAAGAGGCCGTCGACGCCGGCGCCGTGCAGGGTCATGCCGCCGTCGATCACCAGGTTCTGACCGGTGATGAAGCGGGAGAGATCCGACGCGAGGAACACGACCACGTCGGCGATGTCCTCGGGCACACCGATGCGGGCGAGCGGCGTCTTCTCGGTCATGAACGGGACGGTCCAGTCGAACCCGGTCAGGAGGATGTCGGTCAGGCCGGTGTGGATCATCCCCGGGGCGACCGCGTTCACCCGGATGGTCGGCGCGTACTCGAGCGCGGCCGTCGCGGTGAGCGCAGCCACCGCAGCTTTGGCCGCGGCGTACGGCGCTTCACCGGCCGACGGCCGGGTGCCGCTGATCGACGACGTGCTGACGATGCTCCCGCCGCCGCCTTCCAGCATGAGCGGCACCGCAGCACGGAACCCGTGGAACACGCCGGTGAGGTTGAGGCGTACGACTCGGTCCCACTCCTGGAGATCCCACTCGTGGATCTGCGCCATGTTCGAGTTGCCGGCGTTGTTGAAGAGCGTGGTGAGCCCACCCATCTGCGCATGCGCGTCTCGGATCGCACCTTCGAGGGCATCGAAGTCGGTGACGTCGGCGGTGTACGCGTGGCCGTTCACGTCGCGGGCCACGGTCTCGGCCGCGTCGCCGTCGAGATCGATGACGGCCACCGCCGCGCCCTCGGCGGCCATCCGACGGGCGGTCGCCGCGCCGATGCCTGAGCCTCCGCCGGTGATCACCGCGCGCCGTCCGTCGAGCAGACCCATGCCGTCGCCTCCGTTGCCGCCGTGCTTCTTGACCCCGAACCCAGGGCCGGGGCGACCATGATGGTCGTTCGGGCACCCACGCGTCGGGCGTGCGTGAGCCCGCAGGAGCGCACAGCAACCTCATGTGGAAGGTGACCCTCAAGGGCATCCTGGCGCGCAAGGTGCGCCTGGTGCTGACGGCTTTCGCCGTGCTGCTCGGCGTGAGCTTCGTCAGCGCTACATATGTGCTCACCGACACGCTCGACCAGTCGTTCCGCGGGCTGTTTCGCGACCAGGTGGCGGGGGTCGACCTCGTCGTGCAGCAACGCCCGCCGTTCGGGGGCGACACCGGCCGCCAGCGCTTTGACAGCGAGGTCGTGAACGAGATCCAAGCAGTGCGGGGCGTGGCGACTGCATACGGGGTGATCCAGGACTACGCGCAGTTCGTCGACAAGCGCGGGGAGAGTGTGCAGCTCGGCGGCGCGCCCACCCGCGGGATTTCGTGGTCACAACAAGGCACGGAAGGTCCATTGCACCTGATTGCCGACCAGGGTCGGCGCGGGCGCCCCCCTCGTGGGCGCCACGAGGTCGCGATGGACATCTCGACCGCGCGGGAGAACGACTTCCACATCGGCGACAACGTGCGTGTGCTTCTCGAAGGACCGGCCGAGCGCTTCAAGATCGTCGGCCTCTTCGGCTTCGGTGACCGCGTCGAGCTCGGCGCAGTCACGTTCGCGGCCTTCGATCTCGACACGGCGCAGGAGCTGTTCGGCGCCCCAGGTCTCCTCGATTTCGCGTACGTGATTCGGGCGCCCGGCGTGTCGGTCGCGGAGATGCGCACGAGGGTGGCCGAGGCCGTCGGTCCGACGTTCGAGGTGAGGCCGGCCACCGAGTTCGCGGCAGACCGGGGCGATCAGATCGTCGACTTCCTCAACCTGCTCACGCAGCTCCTGCTCGGGTTCGCGGCGATCGGCCTCGTAGTGGGCGCGTTCATCATCTTCAACACGTTCTCGATCCTGATCGCCCAACGCACGCGTGAGTTCGGATTGCTGCGCGCGATGGGGGCCACAGGGCGTCAGGTCGTGCTCTCCGTGGTGGCCGAGGCCACGGTGGTCGGGTCCATCGCCTCCGCAGGCGGTGTGGCGCTCGGTCTCGGATTCGCCGCTGGGTTGTTCGCGCTCCTCGAGAGCGCCGGCCGGGACATCCCGGAAGGGCTCGTGCTCACTGACCGCACGGTGATCGCGTCGCTGGCAGTCGGGATCGTCGTGACGGTGGCGTCGTCGGTGTGGCCTGCGCTGCGAGCCTCGCGGGTACCACCGATCGCCGCGATCAACGACGTGCTGCCCGCACACACCCGCCCGTTCCGATGGCGCGTCGTATTCGGGACGTTGCTGCTCGTGGCCGGGAGCCTCGCCCTCGCCGGCGGCATCGGCCGGGCGCGCAACTCGACCGATGTGCTCAACGAGCTGGTCGACCTCTTCGTCCTAAGTCTGCCGATCATCGCGCTGGTTGCGGTTGGTGCGCTGTTGGTGTTCTCCGGTGCGATCGTCCTGCTCGCCGCGTTCGCTCGACCGCTCGCCGCGGTGCTCGGCAGCCCACTGCGCGCGATCGGGGTGACTGGTGTGCTCGCACGGGGCAACGCGATGCGCAACCCGCGCCGGACGGCGGCTACGGCGTCGGCGCTCGTCATCGGGTTGGCCTTGGTCGGACTCGTGTCGATCTTCGGCGCGTCGGCGAAGTCGTCGGTGAACGCCGCAATCGACCAGGGCATCCGGGCCGATTTCGTGCTCAAGGCTCAACAGTTCTCGGGCTTCTCGCCGGAAGTTGCGGAACGGCTGCGACCGTTGTCCGAGCTTGGTGCGGTGGCGGCGTTCCGGTACGGGAACACCCGCGTGAACACGGAGGAGGAGGTTGTCGCTGGTGTCTCGGCCCGAGAGCTCGCGCCGGTCGTCGATCTCGGCATAGAGGAGGGGAGCATCGCCGGCCTCGCCCGCGACGGCGTGCTCGTGCACCGCGATGCGGCTCAGCGGTACGAGGTGGCTGTCGGCGACTCGCTCACGATCCAGTTCACGCGGGGATTTCAGACATTGCGCGTCGCGGGGATCTACGCCCAAGAAGACTTCACCGGAGGGTTTCCGGTCGACTTCATCGTGCCCGAGCGTGCGTATGACTTGGGCTTCGGATCCGATGAGCAAGACGTGCTGATCTACGTGAAGGCCGCCGGTGACCGCCGCGCCGCTCGATCAGCGATCGAAGGCGCACTCGGACGCGACTTCCCGAATGTCGACGTGTTGTCGCGCGACGAGTACCGAGCCGATCAGGGAGCTGCGATCGACCGCTTCCTTGCGGTCACGATCGCGCTGCTGTTCCTGTCCGAGCTCATCGCCATTCTGGGGATCGTGAACACGCTCGCCCTCTCGGTGTACGAGCGCACCCACGAGCTCGGCCTCGTGCGCGCCGTCGGCATGTCGCGGCGGCAGCTCCGGCGGATGATTCGCGGGGAGTCGGTGCTGATCGCGCTCATCGGGGGCCTGGTAGGCAGCGCGATCGGCCTGCTGTGGGGATGGGCGTTCACATCCTCTCTTTCCACCCAAGGCATCACCCAGGTCGAGATCCCGGTCGGTCAGCTCCTGGCGTTCGTGGTGCTCTCGATGCTGGCCGGTGTCGGGGCTGCACTGGCGCCGGCGTGGCGGGCATCGCGGCTCGACGTGCTGAGCGCGATCACGACGGAGTGACGGGGGCCATATGGGATTCCTGATCGCAGCAGTAGCCGCCGTGGCGGTGGTCGGGTTGGCCCTGTTCGTGGTGCTCTCGCAGCCGCGGCCGCTCTGGACGGACGCCGCCGAGCACTCGCGCTGGTTCTGGCTCGGGTGGGCCTCGCTGGCGGTGGTGATCGGCTTCGTGCCTGCGGCCACCGACGCGTTGGGTGACGGCGCGGCGGCGGTGTGGCTCATCGTGTGGTGTGCGATCGCTGCTTTCCAGCCCGCGATGTGGGCCGATGTGCTCGAGGTGCAACGCGATGCCGCCCGCCGGCGACGCTCCACGTTCGACCGGCGCGCTCGAGCCGAAGCGCGCGAGCAGGCCAACGCGGTTCGTTAGCAAGAAGAGTGAGCCCGGATATCGAATCGGGAGCCACTCGGGGACCGGCTGATAACCTCGGTGCTTCCCAAGGGCGGTTAGCTCAGCATGGTAGAGCACTTGCTCGACACGCAAGGGGTCACAGGTTCAAGTCCTGTACCGCCCACCAAGTGCCGCAACGGAGGGAGCTCCGGGGCGGACTCGAGTTCACGGACCTCTTGCTCGAGCCCTTGATCCTCTTCTGATCGCGGTACCGACGGGCCGCCGACTTCCCTGATGACGGTCACAGGTGTGCGACGCTGAGGTGTTCGACCGCCGCCGCTTCGCAGAGTGCTCGGTCGGTAGCCACGACCACGAGATCCGAGTCCCTGAGCGCGACGGCGGCGGCAAGGTGGACCGCGTCGTATCTGCGAAGTTGTCGGCGCTCGGCGAGGTCTCCAGCATCTCGCACGATCTCGGCGGTTCACTCGATGATGTCGATCTGGTGGATCACCTCGAGCGAGAAGTCGCCACCGACTCGCCGCGACTGATCGCGGTGAGGCGCGTGAGGGGACGGGGCCAGGCAATGGCGCCGACCAGGGCATCGGCGGACCAGGCCTCGGTGAGGGGCCAGGCGACGGCGCAGGCCAAGGGGGCGGCACGCCGAAAGGTGGAGTCGGCCAGGGCAATGGGAACGGCAACGCGTACCACGGGTGACCACTTCGCTGAGGTGCGCGCGATCCCAGCGCAGGTGACCGGCGAGTAACCACGAGGTCCTCGACCCGCGAGTCAACGCGTACCCTGGTGATCGATGTTCATCGACGGGTTCGTGCACCAGCTCCCCGACATCGATCCCACCGAGACGACGGAGTGGCTCGACTCGCTCGATGCGATCGTCGAAGGTCACGGTGGAAGGTCGCGTGCCCGCTACTTGCTCGCCCGACTCATGGAACGCGCACGCGAGCAAGGCGTGGGTGTTCCCGCGATGGTCACGACCGACTACATCAACACGATTCCCACCGAGCAGGAGCCGTGGTTCCCCGGCGACGAGAAGGCGGAGCAGCGCATCCGTGCGTACATCCGGTGGAACGCGATGGCGATGGTCGACCGGGCCAACCACCGCTTCGAGGGCCTCGGCGGTCACCTCTCGACGTTCGCGTCGGCTGCGTCGCTCTACGACGTCGGCTTCAACCACTTCTTCCACGGCAAGGCCGACGGTGGCTACGGCGACCAAGTGTATGTGCAGGGCCACGCCGCGCCCGGCATCTACGCGCGGGCCTTCCTCGAGGGACGGCTCACCGAGGATCACCTCGACCGGTTCCGTCGCGAGGTCTTCGGCGGCGGGCTGCCGAGCTACCCGCACCCGCGCCGCCTGCCCGACTTCTGGGAGTTCCCAACGGTGTCGATGGGTCTCGGCCCGCTGAACGCCGTCTACCAAGCGCGTTTCAACCGGTACCTGCTCAACCATGAGATCGTCGATACGAGCCACGCCAAGGTGTGGTGCTTCGTCGGCGATGGCGAGATGGACGAGCCCGAGGCGACGGCCGGCCTCTCACTTGCTGCACGCGAGCAACTCGACAACCTCATCTTCGTCGTCAACTGCAACCTCCAGCGCCTCGACGGGCCGGTGCGCGGCAACGGCAAGGTGATCCAGGAGCTCGAGGCGATCTTTCGCGGTGCCAACTGGAACGTGGTCAAGGTGATCTGGGGCAAGGGGTGGGATGAGCTGCTGGCCCGCGACGTCGACGGCGCGCTCGTGAACAAGATGAACACCACCGTCGATGGCGAGTTCCAGAAGTACGCGGTCGAGAGCGGCGCGTACATCCGAGAACACTTCTTCGGACCCGATCCGCGGCTCCAGAAGATGGTCGAGCACCTCACCGACGAGGATCTCCAGCGGCTGCCGCGCGGTGGTCACGACTATCGAAAGCTCTACGCCGCGTACAAGATGGCGGTGGAGCACAAGGGGAGCCCGACCGTCATCCTGGCCAAAACGATCAAGGGCTGGACGCTCGGCGCGGGCCTCGAAGC
>CAMDCC010000056.1 GCA_945889545.1 Bifidobacterium breve
TCCCGAAAAAGCCAGAGTTCAGGTAGCGCCTGATTTACTCACCACCGTCGCTTCGGCGGTACTCTGAGAACTGACACCCGCGTGAGCGGTTTCTGTGCTGACCGCTGACCCATTCAGGGACGTATCCGACGAAGCGCACCGGGAGTAGATGTGGAACTGCCCAAGATCATCAGCGTCGACGACCATGTGGTGGAGCCGTCCCACGTCTGGCAGACGTGGCTGCCCGAGAAGCATCGGGAGAAGGGCCCGCGAGTCGAGCGCAAGAAGTGGGGCGCGTTCAAGCTCTTGAAGGGCGCCAAGTACGACATGTCCGAGGACCCGGATGGTCAGTGGGGCGACGCCTGGATCTACGAGGACAAGGTCATCTACGTCCAGAAGAAGTTCGTCGCCATCCCGTTGTCGGCGACTCAGGGCGAGGATCTGTCGACGTTCGACAAGACGGTCATGACGATGACCGCGATGACGTACGACGACATGCGTCCTGGTTGCTACGACGCCAAGGAGCGCAAGAAGGACTTCGAGCTCAACTGGGTCGACGGATCGTTGCCGTTCCCGACGTTTCCTCGGTTCTGCGGCCAGACGTTCATGGAGGCCGACGACAAGGAGCTCGCGTTGGCGTGCGTGCAGGCGTACAACGACTGGATGGTCGAGGAGTGGTGCGACCCGTCGATCGGGATCAACATCCCGCTGTGCCTCATCCCGCTCTGGGACCCTGACCTCGCGGCCAAGGAGATCGAGCGCAACGCGGCGCGCGGCGTGCGGGCGGTGTGCTTCTCTGAGCTCCCAACCAAGCTCGATCTGCCGAGCATCCACACGGGTCACTGGGACCCAATGTTCACCGCGTCCGAGAAGACCGGCACCACGGTGTGCATGCACGTTGGTTCGTCGTCGACCGATCCGTTCTCGTCGAAGGACGCGCCCGCGGGCGTTGGCGGCATGGTCGGCTTCAACAACTCGATGGCGTCGCTCGGTGACTACCTCTTCGGTGGGATCATGCACCGCTTCCCGAAGCTGAAGATCGCGTACTCCGAGGGACAGATCGGGTGGCTCCCGTATGCGCTCGAGCGAGCCGACACCGTCTGGGAAGAGCACAACGCGTGGCAGAACTCGAAGCGTCTGTGCCCGGAGCCGCCCTCGTCCTACTACTACAACCGCGTGTTCGGTTGCTTCACGTGGGACCGTCACGGTGTGAAGTCGCTCGACGAGGTGGGTGAGAACAACATCTGTTTCGAGACCGACTATCCGCACACTGACACGACGTGGCCGAATTCTCAGGAGTACTGCGAGAAGATGCTCGAGGGCATCGCCGACGAGCAGAGGTACAAGATCCTGCGTGGCAACGCGATCCGGATGCTCGAGCTCGACCGGGTCTGAAGCTCCACTGCACGGACAGCACGTGAGCTCCGAGCCGATCAGCTTCGACGGGCAGGTCGTGATCGTGACGGGCGCGGGCAACGGACTCGGCCGGTCGTACGCGCTTGGGCTCGCGCCCCGAGGCGCCGAAGTCGTGTGCAACGACCTCGTCGAGCCGAACCTCGCCCTCGCAACGGCCGAACAGGTCGAATCGAATTGCGCGAGGGCATGCGACCGCTCCAACTTCGCGGTGCCGGAGTCGATCAACGAAGAACTCCGACTCGTCTCGGACCGCATGCCCTGACCGCCGGACTGCCGTACTGTCTGGCAGATGGACGTCTCCGGTTACAACCACTCCGATTCGATCACCATCGACCGCTCGCCCGATGAGGTGTACGCGATCGTCAGCGATGTGACCCGCATCGGCGAGCTCAGCCCCGTGTGCCAATCGAGCACCTGGGACGACCCCGTCACCGCAGGCAAGGACGGCGCCTGGTTTATCGGTCACAACGCGATCGGTGACACCACGTGGGACACGCACTGCCAGGTGGTCGCCGCGGCGCCCGGCACGGAGTTCGCCTTCATCAACCACGGTAGGGAGGGCGACGCCGAGCTCGTGCGTTGGGGTTACACCTTCGAGCCCCAGGGAGGCGGCACCTTGGTCACCGAGTCGTGGCAGGTGCTTCCCGCGTACCCCGACATGGTCAGGGGCGGCGATCCGAGCATCGACGTGAAGCCTCGCATCGACGGGATGGCCCAGATGGCGCGCGACGGCATCAAGGACACGCTCGCCAACCTCAAGCGGGTTGCCGAGTCCTGAGCAGGGAGGACGCCATGTTGAACGACGGCACGCTGATCATCGACGCCGACTCGCATTGGACGGAACCGCACGACCTCTTCACGAGCGTCGCTCCTGCTGAGTACAAGGACCGCGTGCCGCGTGTCGAGATGGTCGAGGGCCAACCAACGTGGGTGTTCGACGGTCACGTGATGGGTCAGGCCACCGCGGCGGGCGTGATCGGCCGCGACGGGAAGAAGGAGAGCGCCGACATCGCGCTCAACCACTGGACCATCGACATGATCCACGTTGGGGCCTACGACCCGAAGGTGCGACTCCAGGTGTTGGACGAGTGCGGCATCGACGCGCAGGTGATCTTTCCGAGCACCATCGGACTCGGCGGCCAGGACCTCGGTGCGGTGGAAGACCAGGCGCTGTGTCGCCTCGTCGTCGAGATCTACAACGACCGCATGGCCGAGATCCAGGCGGACTCGAACAACCGGCTCTTGCCCATGCCGCTCATGCCGGCATGGGACATCGACACTTGCGTTGGCGAAGCCAAGCGCGTCGCGGCCCTCGGGATGCGCGGTGTGAACATGACGTCGGACCCGCAAGACCTCGGCGCGCCCGATCTTGCCAACCGTGCGTGGGACCCGTTCTGGGAGACGTGCACCGAGCTCGAGCTGCCGGTGCACTTCCACATCGGCGCGAGCGTCACCGCGATGTCCTTCTACAGCAACTACCCCTGGGCCTCGCATCCGATGAACACCCAGCTCGCGATCGGTGGCACGTTGTTGTTCATCGGCAATGCGCGTGTCGTCACGAACACGATCCTGTCGGGGATGTTCGACCGTCATCCCGACCTGAAGATGGTGTCGGTGGAGAGCGGTGTCGGATGGATCCCGTTCATCCTCGAGACGCTCGATTATGAGATGTCGGAGAACGCACCCGACGAGCTCGCGCAGTTGAAGAAGATGCCATCGGAGTACTTCCGGTCGAACCTCTACGCGACGTTCTGGTTCGAGAACAATCGCAACAAGCTTCCGGAGCTCATCGAGGTGGTCGGCGAGGACAACATCCTGTTCGAGACCGACTTCCCGCACCCGACCTGCCTCTATCCGAATCCGCTCCAGACGGTCGAGGCGAAGATGGCCACGTTGGCACCCGAGGTGCGCAAGAAGATCTACGGCGAGAACGCCCGCAAGCTGTATCGCCTCTGAGTCGGAGGCGTTGCTCGGCTTTCTCCCATCGCCTACTAGACGCGGCTGAACCGCGCGACGCAAGCCCAACCCTTCACGTGCCGCCGATAGCGTGCGTTGGCGATGATCGATTGGCGACGGGTACGGATGGGCGTCGTGGCCTTGGTGGCTGTGATGACCCTCGGCACGGTCGGCTACATCGCGTTCGGCTTTGGTTTCCTCGACGCGGTCTACCAGACGGTCACGACGGTGACGACGGTCGGCTTCAGGGAGGTCCGTCCGCTCACGAGCGGCGCTCGGGTGTTCACGATCGTGCTCATCCTCGTCGGGGTGGGTACGGCGCTCTACACGCTCGGTGTGCTCATCGAGACGCTGTTCGAAGGTCAGATGCGCGGTGTGTTCAGGAGGCGACGGATGGAACGTCACATCGACGGGATGAAAGATCACGTGGTCATCTGCGGCTGGGGGCGGGTGGGTCGAGTGATAGCGCGCGAGCTGCTTGCGGCGGGGCAGGAGCACGTCGTGATCGAAATGGATCCCGAACGTATCGAGGATGCGACAGCCCCGATGGTCCTGGGCGACGCCACGGAGGATTCGGTCCTCGAACAGGCCGGTGTGCGCCGCGCCCGTGCGTTGGTGGCGGCCCTCGACACCGATGCTGACAACCTGTTCGTGACACTCAGTGCACGCAACCTTGGTCCGAAGCTGTTCATCGTCTCGCGGGTGCGGACCGAGGAGAACGAGGAGAAGATGCGGCGAGCGGGCGCGGATCGGATCATCAATCCTCAGAGCATCGGGGGCGTACGAGCCGCCGCTTTCCTCCTGCAGCCGCACGTCACCGAGTTCCTCGATGTCGTCATGCACGACCGTGACATCGAGTTCCGGCTCGAGGAAGTCGACGTGCCAGCCGATTCCCCGTTTGCAGGAATGAGCATCCGCGACACTCAGATTCGTGAGCAGACCGGTGCGCTCGTGCTTGCGCTGCGCGAGCCGAACGCGGCGTTCATCACCAACCCGGCGCCCGAGCACGTGATCAAGGGTGGGCAGGTGCTGATCGCCATCGGGACGAAGGCAGAGCTCCAAGCCCTCGACGTGCTCGTAGCCGGAAGCTGAACCAAAGGCACCCAACTGGTCGAGAGCATTCTGCGCCGCCATCGACCTGATCACATTCCGACGCGCCAGTTGCTTGCGACGTCAGGCGGCGGGTCGAGAAGGTCGAGGGCAGTAGCATCACGGCCGCCGCCGTGCCAGCACTCACGGGCCGAGGACTCTGGGGCCGCAGACTCTGGGCCCCGAGATTCGGGACGAATGCCTCTGCGGCGGGCACCGCAACTCAGCGATGATCGAACCCAGGCTGTGGTTCAGAGGAAGGCAAGCAGGGGAGAGCGATGCCAAGGCGGCGTGGGTTCTGGTCGGCCCTTGTCGCGGTCTTGGTGCTCTCGGGTGCGTGTGGTTCCTCCACCGTCTCGGCGGGATCGGAGCGACTCCGGTCATCGACCTCCTCGACATCTCGGCCGCCGCCCCCGCTGCTCAGCATGGTTGAGCGGTCCGACGGCGCGACGGTGCCCGGGACGTTCGAGTGGTCGGGCGTCCTGATGCTCCCAAGTTCAACGAGGTAGACATCGGGTTCCTCGCCGACATGAGCACGCACCACGAGGGCGCTCTGGGCTTGTCCTTCGCCTACCTGCCCAGTGCCAACGACACCGTGATCCGGCAGATCGCGGGAGAGATCATCCGGACCCAGTCCATCGAGATCAACTTCATGACCGTCCTGCTGCAACAGAGCAACGACGAGCGGATCGGCACCGTGGTGTCCGACAACGTCGCGATGGAGTGGATGGGCGAACCAACGGTCCCAGCCCGCATGCCTGGGATGGCCACCGTCGCCGACCTGGATGAGCTGGCGGCTACATCGGGCGTCGAAGCAGACGATCTGTTCACCCGATTCATGATCGATCACCATGCCGCCGGCGCGGAGATGGCCGACTACGAGGCCACCCACGGCAGCGAAGATCAAGTTCGCAACGCGGCGCGCAGCATGGCCGCCTACCAGCGCGCCGAGATTGCCGAGCTCAACACTCGCCGCGAAGTCCTCGGGCTCGAGCCATACGCGGCATCGGCGGGTGGGCACGGGGCCAGCCACGAGAGGCGAATACTCGCATTCTCCCGGGTTTCGGCGGCTAGAAGGAGCAAACAGGTGCTGTACCGATAGGATTGCTCGCGTGAGCGAGTTTCGGATCGGCCAAGCCGCCGAAGTGCTGGGTGTAAGTGCCGACACCGTGCGGCGACTGGCCGACGATGGGCAGATCGAGACCCGCCGCACCGAAGGTGGCCATCGCCTCGTCGACGGTGTCTCCCTGGCCAACTTCGTGGCCGAGCACAGTGGGGCGGCCGGCACCGGCGCCTTGATCGCGCAATCGGCGCGCAACCGGTTCCCCGGGATCGTGACGCGCGTCGTCAAGGACCGAGTCGCGGCTCAGGTCGAGATTCAGGCCGGTCCCCACCGCGTCGTGTCGCTGATGACGAGTGAGGCGGTCGACGAGCTCGGGCTCGAGCCCGGCATGGCCGCCACCGCCATCGTCAAGGCAACGCAGGTCGTGATCGACGTCTCGGAAGTGGGCTGACATCCGACGCTCCATCGCCGTGGCGGCAGTGGTCACCATCGGCACCGTCGTGGCCGCAACCGCGCCGGCCGGCGCAGATGCATCCTCACGTACGACTGCGAGGTCCAAGCCGACTGGCGAGATCACCGTGTTCGCGGCATCGTCGCTGACCGAGGCGTTCACGCAGATCGGTGAAGACTTCTCGTCGAAGTACAAGAACACGAAGGTGACGTTCAACTTCGGCTCGTCGTCCACGTTGGAGGCGCAACTCGAACAAGCGGCTCCCGGTGATGTGTTCGCCTCGGCCGACACCACCAACCTCGGCAAGCTCGACGCGGCCGGCGGCGTGAGTGGCGCGTCCATTGTGTTCGTGCGTAACCGCCTCGAGATCGCGGTCGAACCCGGGAACCCGAAGAACATCAAAACGCTCGCCGACACCCTGAAGAACGACGTGCTGCTCATCCTGTGCGCGCCAGAGATCCCATGCGGGAAGTACGCGCTCCTGGCGTACGAGAACATGGACCTCGAGGTGCCCACGGTACCGACGGGATTGACCGCAAAGGACACCCTCGCCAAGGTCATCTTCGGTGAGGCCGATGCCGCAGTGGTGTACGTCACCGACATCAACGCCGCGTCGCCCGACGTCGACGGCGTGAAGATCGCCAAGGTCGACAACGTGATCGGCGAGTACGCGATCGCCGTCGTGAAGGCCACTACGAACCCACCGACGGCCAAGTTGTTTGTGAAGTACGTCACGTCCAAGGCTGGGCAGGCCACGTTGAAGCGGCACGGGTTCCTCGCACCCTGACGATGCTCACGAAACGGGACCGGCCCCCGGCGCTCGCGGTCGCGCTCGCGGCCGTCGCCATCGCGTTCTTCGTGCTTCCCCTCTTGGGGATGCTTCTCCGTGCCCCATGGTCCGAACTCGGGGGATTGCTCTCGGATCAGGCCACGCGTGACGCGCTCCGGCTGTCGCTCGAATGCTCGCTCGCGGCGACTGTTCTCACCATCGTGTTCGGCATCCCGTTGGCATGGGTGCTCGCCCGTGTGGAGTTCCCTGGTCGCCGTCTCGCGCGTGCGTGCGTGCTGCTTCCGATGGTGCTCCCGCCGGTGGTGGGCGGCCTTGCATTGTTCCTCGCCTTCGGGCGCCGAGGCATCGTCGGGGAGTACCTCGACGACTGGTTCGGCGTCACGTTGCCGTTCACCACCGGCGGCGTCATCGTCGCCGAGGTCTTTGTCTCCATGCCGTTCTTTGTCATCACGGTGGAAGCCGCGCTCCGAGGGTTCGACCACCGTTATGAAGACGCGGCCGCCACGCTCGGTGCCAGTCGCTGGACTCGGTTCCGGCGGGTCACGCTTCCGTTGATCGCTCCGTCGGTCATCGCGGGTGCCGCGTTGGCCTGGGCCCGTGCCTTGGGCGAGTTCGGCGCCACGATCACCTTCGCGGGCAACCTCAGCGGCAAGACCCAGACGATGCCGCTCGCAATCTTCCTCAAGTTCGAAGTCGGTGACCTCGACGGCGCAATCGCGCTCGGTCTCGTGTTGGTCGCTGTGTCGCTCATCGTGCTCGTGTCGCTCCGCGACCATTGGCTCCGGGCATGACCTTGCAGGCAGCGATCCAAGTCTCTCTCGGCGAGCTGAACCTCGATGTCGAGATCACGGCCGCCGACGGTGAGACCGTTGTCGTGCTCGGGCCCAATGGTGCGGGGAAGACCACGCTGTTGCGCGCCATCGCCGGACTTGTGGCGATCGATGACGGGCGCATCACGCTCGACGATGTAGTCCTCGACGAGCCGGCAACGAACACATGGATGCCCACCGAAACGCGCCCCATCGGAGTCGTCTTCCAGGACTACCTCCTTTTCCCGCATCTCAGCGCACTCGAGAACGTTGCGTTCGGGCTTCGTGCGCACGGTGTCGCTCGGAGCGTCGCGAGGGAACGGGCTCGCGAGCGCCTGGCGCACGTCGGGCTCAGCGAGCAGGCCGAAGCTCGCCCGGGCACCCTCTCGGGAGGGCAGGCGCAGCGGGTCGCGCTCGCTCGCGCACTGGTGCTCGAACCGCGTCTCCTGCTGCTCGACGAACCCCTCGCGGCACTCGACGCGACGACTCGCGTCGAGGTTCGGAGGGAGCTGCGCCGCGAGCTCGACGCCTTTGGCGGCGTGCGCATCGTGGTGACTCACGATCCGATCGACGCGCTCGCGCTCGCCACACGGGTCGTAATCATCGAGCACGGACGGGTGCAACAAGCCGGCACGCTCGACGAGATCCGAACCCGACCGCGATCGCGCTTCATCGCCGATCTCGTCGGCGTCAACCTCTATCGCGGTGCTCTCACCGGTGATCGGCTACGAACCGCTGATGATGCGGAGATCGTCGTCGCCAATGACGATGAGGTCAGCGGTGATGTGTTCGCCGTGATCCATCCCGAAGCCGTGACGGTGCATATCGAAGCGCCGGTAGGCAGCTCCCGCAACGTTTGGAAGGGCACGATCCGCGACATCGACGGCCAGGGTCGTCGCGCCCGTCTCCACATCGACGGCCCCGTGCCGATCACCGCCGAGATCACCCAAGCCGCCCGATCGGCGCTTAGTCTCGAGGTGGGATCGAGCGTCTGGGTGAGCGTGAAAGCGACCGAGATCGCTACCTACGCGACCTGACCTCATCTCCTGCTCACGATGACGCGGAATTCCCTGCGAGACTCAGGCGTCTCACTGGCGCCAGCGAAGGACTGTTCATGTCAGGCATAGCGATCATTACCGAAGCGTGCATCGATGTGAAAGACAAGGCGTGCGTCGATGTATGCCCGGTGCAGTGCATCTATGAGTACGACCCGGCCAAGGGGATCTTGTTCTCGGAGGTGGAAGCCGGGAACGGCGAGATCGAGAACCAGCATGCGCCGAGTCCCGACGCCATCGCCATCTTCGAGGATGCAGTCCTGTACGTGAACACCGAGGAATGCACCTCGTGTACTGCCTGCTACCAGCCCGATGTGTGCCCGGTGGGTGCGATCTACACCGAAGAGCTGGTGCCGGATGGCAGCGAGAAGTCGAAGTACAACGCCAACGATCCCAACAAGGGCCACGACCACACGTTCTTCGTGCAGCACAGTCGGGATGTGTTCGCGGACTAAGGCACCCGTACGGTCGCGACGATCGCGTGGTGATCGCTCACGGTGCCGGTGTCGACCACGCTCGCTGACTCGATGACGAGGCCGTCGACGGCGATGTAGTCGAGTTGCACCCTCGGCTGTTCAGCGGGGTAGGCCGGACCGGTGTCGGCGACGGTGTACCCCGCAGCCGTGAGGATCGGTGCAGCTCGCGGTGGCTGCATGTTGAAGTCACCGATGAGCACGCGGGGGCCGGGTCGAGCCGAGAGCAGTTCGAGCAGCGCCCGCAGCTGATCGGGTGCCTCATTCGGTAGATGGTGCAAGCGCTTCGGGTGGTGTTGGAGATGCGTGACCGCGACCGTCAACGCGATTCCTTGCACTTCCACGCGCGCCAGGATCGCGGCGCGGAGTTGCTGTTTCGTGTCGCTCCCTGGCAGGCGGATCACCTCGTTCTCGATGATCTCGCCCCGCACGATCAGCGCGTTGCCGTATTGGCCGCGGATGATTCGGCGATGGGTCGGCCCGTACACCATCTTGCACTGCAAGCCGCTCGCCACGGCGCCGGCCTGATCGGCGAAACCCGACCGCCGCTGCCGACGATCGACCTCTTGCAGGCCGAGGATGTCTGCATCCAGCGGCGTGCAGGCGTCGACCAGCGGCGGTAGCTCAGCGCGACCACCCAGCCGACCGCCCTGGATGTTGAAGCTGGCGATGCGCAGCGATTCGTTGCTCACAATTTCAGGTATTCGTCAATGACTGTGTGCATGTGGAGCACGTTCGACTCCTGGCGAGGGTTGAGTCGCAGCCCGGTGAAGCCGCGCGCTTTCATCCCGGTCTGCACCTCGAGCATGTTGGTGTAGTCCTGGTTCGTGATGAGGCCCCAGTCGCGGTCGCGCCAGTCCTCGAAGACGCGGTGCTCCGGCATCGTCCAGGACTCATCCGGACGTGGCCACTCGAGCACCCAGGTGTCCTTGATTGCGCTGTCGGGATCGAGGCCGTTGGGCCGGACGCGAAACAGGATGGCGCTGCCCGGGTACACGGGTCCCACGAAGTTCGGGAACCAGTACACGTCGTCGGCGCTCGTCATCTGCTCCACGTCGAAGCCGGAGACGTCGAAGCCGCGTGAACGCAAGAGCTCCATGCGGCGCTGCTGAAAGCGGCCGAGCAGCTCTCCTCGCGGAAGGTTCGCGGCGCGCAGCTCCTCGACGACCGCACGCTCATCGGCGAGGAATGCGCCACCAAGTCCCTCAACCATGCCCGCCAGGATCTGTCCCTCGTCCCACTCGCCGTCGGCGAGGTCGAGGCGTGGGCTCGGCCGAAGCACGCGGCGCGCGTTCGGCAGCCGTCCGTAGTGCGAGTGCTTGCCGAGCTGCTCGTATTCGATCGTTGTGTCGTCGGTCCACGGCAGGATCTGTGGGTGCGTGCCCTGCACGTGGTACGCCTCGTTGAACGCGTCGACGACCACCTTCCAGTTCGCGGGGAGTACCGTCGTGAGATACGAGCGCAGGCGCATGTCCTCCATGCGGTACGGAGCGAGCAGATCAGGGAGCGGGTCGAGAAAGTCGAGCAGCGGCTCGGCATCGGGATCGAGGTTCACGTACACGAACCCACCCCAACGCTCGACCCGCACCGCCGGAAGGCACATGCCCGCAGGCATCTCACCGAACTCTTCGCGGTCGACGACGTGGGTGAGGCGGCCGTCGAGGGAGTAGCACCACGAGTGAAAGCGGCATTGGATCGTGCCATTCTCGAAGTGACCGCGACCCTCACCGAGACGGGTGCCGCGGTGTAGGCATGCGTTGTACGAAGCGGTGATCGTGTCGGGAGCGGATCTCACAACCAGGATCGACTGGTCGCCGATCATGTACTCGATGTAGTCACCCACTTCGCCGAGCTCTTCCTCGCGGCAGGCGACCTGCCACACGCGCGACCACAACCGGTCCATCTCGAGGGTGAGGAACTCGGGCGACGTATAGCGCTCCTTCGGGACGAACCCGTCGTCGCGCACGTGCATGTGTGCAATGTAGTGGTCGCCAAAGTGAGCGGTGGCAGCGCAGGTACCCTGCGCTGCAGCGAACGGGGCCCGAGCGGCCCGGCGCGCAGCGCCGAGAGCGGGGAGCAGGAGATGGAGTTCAACCTCGCTGATCTGTTCGACAGCGTTGTTGACACCGTGCCCGACCGGGAGGCCCTGGTCTGCGGCGATCGACGGCTTACGTACCGAGAGCTCGACGAGTCCGTAAACCGTGTCGCGCATGGGCTCGGGTCGCTCGGCATCGGCGTCGGCGATCACGTCGGGTGTTATCTGCACAACTCGATCGAGCACATCCTGGTGATGTTCGCTTGCTACAAGCTGCGGGCCGTACCGGTGAACGTGAACTACCGGTACGTGGCCGACGAGCTCGGTCTGATCCTTCAAGACGCCGATCTCGTCGCGCTGTGCTTCGATCGATCGCTCGGCGCCGAGGTGGCTGCGTCGGCGCGACCCGATTGCTTGCGTTGGTTGCTCGAAGTTGATGACGCTTCCGACCTTGCGCAAAGTTCTGGAGTGCAGATTCCTGGGGCGCAGCCGTTCGAAGCGTTGCTCGGGAGCGCTTCATCGGTCCGTGACTTCCCGGCGCGCTCAGGTGACGACCACTACGTGCTCTATACCGGCGGCACCACGGGTCTCCCGAAGGGGGTTGTCTGGCGCCACGAAGACATCTTCTTCGCAGCCGTCGGTGGCGGGAATCCGGGTGGTCCACCGATCGAGCGACCCGAAGAGCTGCGCGAGAAGATCGTTGCGAACCCGAACCAGCGGCTTACGCCGTTTCTCGCCGCCGGCGACCCTGGGCCGGGCGAGTTCGTCACGATGTCACTTGGGCCGTTGGTCCACGCGAGCGGTCAGTGGGGCGCGTTCGGAACGTTGCTCGGGGGTGGGCGGCTCGTACTGTACCCGGATCGGCACATGGACAAGGCGCGGGTGCTCGCGCTCGTGGCCCGCGAACGCATCGGAATGCTCACACTCGTCGGCGACGCCAGCGCTCGTCCGCTGCTGGAAGCAGTGGAAGCCGACGAAGGTGTGCACGACACATCGTCATTGGTCCTGCTCGGGTCGGGCGGCAGCATCCTGTCGGGTGATGTGAAGGATCGCCTGCTCGTGGCACTTCCGAGCGTGCAGGCGGTCCTCGAGGCGATCGGCTCATCCGAATCGCCCGCGCAAGCGGTGGCACTCGCCACTCGCGACACACCAGCGGCCGCGTCGCTCACGTTCGCGCCAAAGGCCGAGACGATGGTGGTCGACGACTCGCTCACGCCGATCGCGCCGGGTTCGGGTGTTGCCGGACGACTCGCGACGACTGGACGTGTGCCGTTGCGGTACCACAACGATCCTGAACGCAGCGCGCGCACGTTCGTCGAGATCGACGGCCGACGCTGGTCGCTGCCCGGCGACATGGCCACCGTGGATGCCGATGGCACGATCCACCTGTTGGGTCGCGGGTCGATGTGCATCAATACCGGAGGAGAGAAGGTCTATCCGGAAGAGGTCGAGGCGGTCTTGAAGACGCACCCGTTGGTCGCCGACGCGGTAATTGTGGGTGTGCGCGACGAGCGGTGGGGCGAGCGAGTGGTGGCGGTCGTCGCGCCCATGACGACGGGTGACGAGCCCGATCTCGCCGATGTCGACGCGCACTGTCGTGGCCAGCTCGCGGGCTACAAGGTGCCGCGGGCGCTGTGC
>CAMDCC010000057.1 GCA_945889545.1 Bifidobacterium breve
CCGGCTCTGATCTGTTCGGCTCTGATCTGTTCGGCTCGGATCTGTTCGGCTCTGATCTGTTCGGCTCTGATCTGTTCGGCTCTGATCTGTTCGGCGCTGACCTGTCCGGCGCTGACCTGTCCGGCGCTGATCGGTCCGGTTCGGCTTCAGGCGAGTGAGCGCAGGACCCGCAGCGATCCTGTGGTCGACACCGGCTGGAAGCCGTCGCTGACGGCGCGCTTCCACACCTCGTATGGGGCCTGACCGCCATCGGCGGGATCCTCGAACACGTCGTGGAACACGAGTGCACCGCCAGGCGCGACGCGCGGTGACCACGACACGTAGTCGGCGAGCGCCACCTCGAGCGCGTGGCCGCCGTCGATGAACAGGAGCCCTAGCGGCGTGGCCCAGTGTGCGGCGACGAGCGCCGACTGTCCGACCACGGCGATGACCACGTCTTCGAGCCCAGCGTCTTCGATGGTGTGGCGAAAAAACGGCAACGTGTCCATGCGACCACTCCGCGGATCCACGAGTCGTTCGTCGTGATGCTCCCACCCCGCCTGGTTCTCTTCCGAGCCGCGGTGATGATCCACGGTGTACAGCACGGTGCTGCGCTCACGGGCCGCGGCGCCGAGGTAGATCGCCGACTTCCCGCAATACGTGCCCACCTCGAGAAGCGGGCCGGCCGCAGCAGCGTCGAGCCCGGCTTGATACAACGCCAAACCCTCGTCGTCGGGCATGAACCCGATCGCGTCACGCGCGTGCTTGAGAAGTTCGGCGTCCATTCCTACAGGACTGGTACTTCGACGTAGCGACCGAACTCCTCGGCGAGCGCGTTCACGATCTCGCCCTCGGTGGCGTACACGCGCACGGCATCGATGAGCGCCGGCATCACGTTCGTGGTCGGCTCGACAGCCGCGGCGCGTACGGCGTCGAGTGCTGCACGAACCTGCTCGGGATTGCGATCGGAGCGCACCTTGGCCAGCCGCTTGAGCTGCTGCTCTTCCACCTCGGGACCGATGCGCAGCGTGTCGGGTGGCGGTTCGTCGTTGCCTTCGAAGGCCGTGTTCACACCGATCACGAGGTGACGACCGGCGTTGAGCTTGCGTTCCGACGCGTACGCCGAGTCGGTGATCTCCCGTTGGAACCAGCCCGACTCCACGGCCCGCAGCGCACCTTCGAGCAATGAGCCATCGCCAAGCTCGTCGAGGTGAGCGAAGACGGCTTCGGCCTGGCGCTCCATCTCATCGGTGAGCTCTTCGACGTACCACGATCCACCGAGTGGATCGGCCACGTTGGCCACACCGGTCTCATGCGCCAAGACCTGTTGCGTACGCAACGCGAGGCGCGCGGCCTTCTCGGTAGGGAGTGCGAGCGTCTCGTCCATCGAGTTCGTATGCAGACTCTGTGCGCCGCCCATCACACCCGCCAACGCTTCGATTGCCGTACGCACGAGGTTGACCTCAGGCTGCTGCGCGGTCAATGACACGCCCGCGGTCTGGCAGTGAAACCGGAGTTGCATCGAGCGATCGACCTGCGCGCCGTAACGCTCACGCATCCATCGAGCCCAGATCCGACGCGCAGCTCGATACTTCGCTATCTCCTCAAAGAAGTCGATGTGGGCGTTGAAGAAGAAGGAGAGTCGCGGCGCGAAATCATCGACGGCGACACCGGCGGCAATCGCTGCTTCCACGTACGCGAAGCCGTTCGCCAACGTGAATGCGAGCTCCTGGGCCGCCGTGGAACCGGCTTCGCGAATGTGGTAGCCGGAGATCGAGATCGGATGCCATCGGGGCATGTCGGTCGCGCAGAACCGGATCACGTCGGTGACGAGGCGCATCGACGGGCGCGGCGGGAACACGAACTCCTTCTGGGCTTGATACTCCTTGAGGATGTCGTTCTGGAGCGTGCCGCCAAGGCGCGCCCGTTCGATCCCACTGTTCTCGGCGTGAGCGACGTACATCGCGAACAAGATGGCGGCCGGCGCGTTGATCGTCATCGACGTGGTGACCGCGGCGAGATCGATCCCGTCGTAGAGGTCTTCCACGTCGGCGAGCGTGTCGACGGCTACCCCGCCCTTCCCCACTTCGCCGAGACAGAGCGCATCATCGGAGTCACGACCCATGAGCGTGGGCAGATCGAACGCGGTCGAGAGCCCGCTCCCACCCGCGGCGAGGAGCTCACGGAAGCGCTGGTTGGTCTGCGGCGCGGTGCCGAACCCAGCGAACATGCGCATGGTCCACAGCTTCGAGCGGTACATCGATGTGTACGGCCCACGCGTGTACGGGTACTCGCCGGGCATCTCCCCGGCACCGTCGGCGGGGCCGTACACGGGCTCGACGGGAATCCCCGACCGGGTCTCGAAGTCGACGTCGCGCTCATCCATGGCTGGCACGCAGTCCAGGTTACCGGTGGCCTTGCTACCGTCACGCTTCAACCACGAACCGAAGGCAGGTCCGACATGTCCCAGAGCCCCGGTGAGCTCGTCACCGCACTCATCAAAGCGAACGAAGATCGCGACATCGACGCGCTGCTCGCAGTCCTCAGCGAAGACGCTCGCTACGAGAACGTCCCGATGTCGGTGCTCACCGGCCACGACGAGATCCGGTCGATGCTCGAGGGCTTCCTCGGGTCGGCAAAAGAGGTCACGTGGGAAGTGCTCCACCAAGTGGAGCAGGGCAACGTGGTGATGAACGAGCGCGTGGACCGCTTCGTCATGGCCGACGGAAAGAAGGTCTCGATTCGCGTGGCCGGACTCTTCGAGATCAGCGACGGCAAGATCGCCGTCTGGCGCGACTACTTCGACCTCGCAGAGTTCACCAGCCAGATGGCTTAGGCCTCGACGGTGGGGGGCGGGGGCTGACCCGATTCCGCCCGGCTCGCCAGAAATGCGCCGAGGAGAACCAGCACCACGCCGACCGCGCCGTAGCCGTCGAGGATCTCGTCGCGGAAGGCCACGCCGAGGGTGATGGAGAAGAGCGGCGCGACGTAGGTGATGAGCGTGCCCCGGGTGGCACCGACCCGACCCATGAGCGTGGCACCGGCCACGAACGCGAGACCGGTGCCGAGCACTCCAAGCGCGATCACCGCCGCAAACGAACCCACCGCGAAGTTCGAATCCGGGGCACCGATGACCGCGGTCGGCAGCAGCAGCACGAGCGCAACGAGCTGAGCCCGCGCCAGCACGGGAAGCGCTCCATAGCGCTGCTGGAGCGGGACGGCCACATTGCTCGCCACCCCGTACGAGACCGTCGCCAGGATCACCATGAGCACGCCGAGGGCCGAGGCGTCAGCATCGCGCACCGATGGCCACGAGAGCACAGCAACGCCCACGAAAGCGATCAGCAAGCCGACGACCAAGCTGCGACCCGGCGCACGTCGGAGCAGCACCCGGGCGACAAGCGCAGTCCAGATCGGTGTGGCGGCGGTCAACATGCCGGCGAGCGACGAGTCGATCCACTGCTCGGCGAACGAATACATCGACAACGGGAACGCCATCCAGCACACGCCCAGCAGCGCGACGCGCAATCGATCACCCACGTCGATCCGGGCTCGCCGCGCGGCTGGCATGCACCACAGCGCGGCCGCGCCGAAGGCAACCCGACCGAACGTGATGATCCCCGGCTCGAAGTGATCAAGCCCGACCGCGATGAAGAAGAACGATGACCCCCAGATGCCGGCTGCTGTCATCAGCAGCACCCAGTCGAACGGCTGGAACGCGCCTGCTTGCGATCCTTCGCTGGTGACGAGCAGCCGCTTGCGTGCGCTCACGCCTTGCGGCCGGATGGCGGGCGGAACTGCCCCGTCCCTGCGGTCACACCGCCGTCGACGGGCAACGCGACACCGGTCACGAACGACGCGTCGTCGGAGAGCAGGAACGCAATCACTGCGGCCACCTCTTCTGGCCGACCCCACCGCTGCATCGGCACGTGGCTGCGCATCTCCTCGAACATGTCGGGAGCGTGACGTTCCATCGGAACCGTCATCCCGGTGCCGGCGATCCCGCCCGGGCACACCGCGTTCACCCGGATCCCCTCATGGCCGAGATCGATCGCAACCGAGCGAACGAGGTTGATCACGCCGCCCTTGGACGCGTTGTACGCCCACATGTTCCCGTCGCCGAAGAGACCGGAGATCGACGCGGTGACGACGATCGCGCCTCCACCGTTCGCGCGCAGCGCAGGCACGGCCGCGCGCATCCCCAGCATCACACCGCGGAGGTTGATGGCGAGCGTGCGATCAACCTGCTCCATCGGCTGTTCATCGATCGCACCGCTGGCCCCGACCCCGGCGTTCAACACGACCCCGTCGAGTCGCCCGAAGGCACCGTGCGCAGCGTCGATCATCTCTGCGTTCCCGGTCTCGGTCGCGCTGTCCACCACGAGCGATCGCAGCGCGGGATCGGAACCGTCGATCCAGCTGAGCGCGTCGGCCGCGATGTCGGTCGCCAGCACGGACCACCCGTCGCCTCGAAGCCGCTCCGCAGCCGCCCGTCCCATCCCCGATGCCGCCCCGGTCACAACCACCGCCCTGTCCGTCATGGCGGCGAGGGTACCGGTGGTGTCCTCCCTGGCTGCTTCAGATTCCAACGGCCAGGGCTACGCTCGCCCAGCATGGAGCAGCGCGAAGCGCCTGATCGCAACTTGGCCATGGACCTCGGGCGGGTCACCGAGGCCGCCGCACTCGCCGCGGGCCGGTGGGTCGGTCGAGGCGACAAGGAGGCAGCCGATCAAGCTGCCGTCGATGCCATGCGCCTGGTGCTCAACACGGTCCCCATGGACGGGATCGTGGTGATCGGTGAGGGCGAGAAGGACGAAGCGCCGATGCTCTTCAACGGCGAGGAGATCGGCGCCGGCGGGCCGCCGTGCGACATCGCCGTGGATCCGATCGACGGCACCACGCTCACCAGCCTCGGCCGAAACCACGCGATCGCGGTCATCGCGGTCTCCGAGCGCGGGACGATGTTCGACCCGGGGCCGTGCGTGTACATGGAGAAGATCGCGGTCGGACCAGAGGCGCGCGACGTGATCGATCTCGAAGCGCCGGTCAAGGCCAACCTCGAAGCCGTCGCGAAGGCACGCGGCGAGCAGGTCAAAGACGTCACCGCGGTCATCCTCGACCGCGACCGCCACGCAGACATCATCCGCGAATGTCGCGAGGCGGGCGCCCGCATCCGTCTCATCCAGGACGGCGACGTGGTCGGTGCTGTCGCTACCGGATGGGCCGACTCCGGGTACGACATCCTCTTCGGCATTGGCGGCACCCCTGAGGGCGTGATCGCCGCGTGCGCGTTGAAGGCACTCGGTGGCGCGATCCAAGGGCGGCTCTGGCCCCGGAACGACGGCGAGCGCACGGCCGCGCTCGACGCGGGCTACGACCTCGACCAGGTGCTCACCACCGACGATCTCGTGTCGGGTGACGACGTGTTCTTCTCGGCGACCGGCATCACCGACGGCGACGTGCTCAAAGGCGTGCACTACCGCGGCGACGGCGCCACCACCGAAACGCTCGTGATGCGTTCGAAGACCGGCACGATCCGGCGCATCCAGGCCAACCATCAGTGGCAGAAGCTGATGCGCTACTCCGCGCTCGACTACTAGCCCGACCCGGCTCGAGAACTCATGGCGGGTTCGACGGCGGCTGCGCAGGAAGGCGCCTGGCGTCAGAACCGGGGACTGCGTGGGCGCATCCGGCGTGCGGGGGCGTCGGCATTGCTCGCGGCGCGCATCCCCACGACCCGCTGGCGCGCACTTCCCGACTTCGTGATCATCGGCGCGCAGAAGGCCGGGACGACCAGCCTGTACACCGCACTGGGATCACATCCCGATGTGCGCCCGGCGTTCCGCAAGGAAGTGCATTACTTCGACACCGCGCGCTTCTCCGATCTGGGTTGGTACCGGCGCCACTTCCCGATCGGGTCCGGTGATTGGATCACTGGCGAGTCGAGCCCGTACTACCTCTTCCATCCGGCGGTGCCGGCCCGCATGGCTGCGACGATTCCCGACGTCTCGCTCGTCGCCGTCCTGCGCGATCCCGTGGCCCGGGCGATCTCGCAGTACCACCACGCGCGCAACTGGGGGTTCGAAGATCGCCCGATCGAAGTTGCGCTCGATCCGGCAACACCGGAAGATCTGGCCGACATCGATAACGCAGCGTGGTACGACCGTGCAGAGAGCCCCGCACGCGAGCGCGCCTACCTCGCGCGCGGTCGGTACGCCGAGCAGCTCGAGCGCTGGTTCGCCACGTTCGCTCGCGACCGGATACTTGTGCTCGAGAGCACCGAGCTCAATCGCGGCACCGCCATCCCGACCGCTCAGAAGTTCCTTGGTCTTCGAGCGCGCGCGGTGCCAGCGGCTCCGAAGCGAAACGTCGGTTCGTACGCAGCTCCGGATGCAGGGCTCGTACGAGCACTGCACGAGTACTTCGCGCCGCACAACCAACGTCTTGCCAAACTGCTCGACCGGCCATTCGATTGGGCATTCGACCAGCCACTCGACCGGCCACTCGACCAGCGGGACTGAACCGGCGGGACTGAACCGGCGGGACTGAACGGTTTCAAACGGTCGGCGTCAGCCCTCGATTTGAGCCGAGCGTAGGCGGCGAACCTCCAGCACCTCTCGCAACGTCGCTCGTGGATCGGCGTGCGTCGTGAACCCAGCCCGTCGCCGAACCACGAGCAGCTGCGTCAGGTTCTGCAACGACAGCATCAATGCCGTCGCGATCGCGAGTCCCTCGATCCCACCGATCTCGAAGCCAGCGATCTGCATGGCAAGCGTCATCGGCATGCTCACCGCAACGATCACGGCATACGCGCGGTGGTTGCCGGTCATGAGCAAGGAGAATCCGCAGGATCCTGCGTAGGTCTGCACGATCTGCCCGACCGTGAGGATCAGGAGCACCGTCCACCCGCCTCGGTAGAACGCCGATCCGAACAGCGTCTCGAGAATCCACTTCCCAGCCACGAGGTACACGAGGCCAACGAGCGCGGCGGCGATGACCGCGAGCCCCGCAGTTGCTTGCAGCGTCTGTTGAATCCGGGCGCGCATGGCCTGGGCGTGCCATCCCGCGATGAGTGGCGTGACGGCCTGGTTCACCGCGACCAACGGGAGGCCGACGAGCAACCCGAGGCGGAACGGTGCCGAGTAGAGCGCAAGATCGCGTGCGCTTCCCATCGAGCCCACCACGAGGAGGTCGAGCTGGCCGACGAGCGCAAGGCCGACCGTCGACAACCACAAGCTCGGCTCGACCGGAGTTCGGAACGAAAGACCCGTCGCACCGGTACCTCGAAGCTTCGTTGCGACGGCGAAGCCGCCCGGCACCAGCGCGCACGCCGACACGATGACGCCGACGAGCAGCACGTCCTCGAGATTCGCTTCGGTAGAGGTAGCGAGCAGCACGGCCAACACGAGGCAGAGGAGGAAGTTCGTGAGGAGCTGGCCGAAGATCGTGGCGCGCGAGTAGTCACGAAACGCGCGGAGCGCTTCGGGGAGGATGTTCTCGAACACCCGTAGACCGGCCTTGATGCCGACGAGTGCAGCGACTGTCGCCACGGCCGTCCGCGGAAACGCAAAGTCGAAGAGCTCTTCACCGAGCGGCGAACCAAGGATCGCTCCACAGACGAGGGCCGCACCAACGGCGACGATCAACGCCGAGACGATCTCGTGGCGGGCCTCGGCTGCATCGCCGTTGCTCAGCGCAGCGGACGCGCGCCGCAACAGCGTGTGCGGCAAGCCGAGCTGCGCGATGAGCGCTGAGCTCGTGACGATGCTCAACGCGAGCGTGTACGACCCGAACGCCTTGGGAGCGATGAGATTGGCTACGAGCACTTGCGACGCGAACAGCAGCCCGACGTTGAGCGGGTATCCGATCCCGGTCCAGCTCAGGCCGCGCAGTACTAGGCGTCGGTCGCTGCCCTCGGTCGCGCTCGTCGGTGTCTCGTTCACGCGGTGATCCGTCGCCTTCTCAGTCGGGTCTGCACATCATCGGCCATCACCCATCGGTCATCTGGCACCGGTCATCTGGCACGGTAAGGCGACCCCGGCACAGCGAGTGCCCTGCACTATCGTCCACTCGTGCGGCTCGGGGCATTGGTTCAGCGAGCGTTGCTCGGTCGCCAGCGACGCAAGCCCCCGAAGTGTCCGGACGGCTGGTCCACCGCACCCCCCGACTTCGTTGGTGTCGCGGCGCAACGTTCGGGCACCACATGGTGGTACCACCTCGTGGAGTCGCATCCCCAAGTCGTCGTGCGGGAACGACTCAAGGAGCTCCACTACCTGACGCAGTTCTGGAACCGACCGTTCACCCCCGACGACACGGCGACGTACGCGCGGCACTTTCCCCGACCCCCCGGGCACCTCGCCGGAGAATGGTCGCCCGGCTACCTCTCGCACTTCTGGGTTCCGGCGTTGCTCCAAGCCGCAGCCCCCAATGCGCGCATCCTGGTGCTGCTGCGGGACCCGGTCGAGCGTTTCGCCAGCGGCGTTGCACTCCAGGGCCAGACGCGCCCGGTGAACTTCACCGGAGCAGGAACCGCGTTTCGCATCGGGTGCTACGGGTCGCAGCTCGAGCAACTGTTCTCCTACTTCTCGCCCGAGCGCGTGCTCGTACTCCAGTTCGAGCGTTGCACACGCGACGCGGCGCACGAGCTCGCCCGAACGTATTCCTTCCTCGGACTCGATGACACCTATGTACCGCCCGACATCGCGGAGCGTCGCAACGAGAGTCGCGCGAAGAAGCCGACGTTGCCGGATCACACCAGGGCCGCGCTCGTTCGGGCGTACGAACCCGAGGTCCGTCGCCTCGTCGCTCTGGTTCCGGACCTCGACGTCTCGCTCTGGCCGAACTTCTCACAGCTCGTCTGACGTGCCCCCACTTCGTATTGCAGTAATCGGCCCGCTCGAGATGCCGAGCACCCAGGGCGGGATGTCGCGGCACTGTGAAGAGCTGTATTCGAGGCTCGCCGAGCGTGGGCACGAGGTCACCGTGTTCTGCCAGACCGCAGGCGCACCAACCCATCGCGGCATGCGACTGCGCCGTATCCCTGGGGTCCGGCTGCCAGGGTGGGAGCGGCTCGGATACAGCCTCCTGGCATCAGTCCGCGCCCTCTTTGGCCGCTTCGACATCGTTCACTACCACTCGTTCTCGTCGTCGGGGTTCTGTTCACTCCCCCGGCTCGCACGCAAGAAGGTGGTCGTCACGGTGCACCGGCTCGAGTGGCAGGATCAGAAGTGGGGTCGCTTCGCCCGGGCCTTCCTGAAGTTCTGCGAATGGACGGCGGTGCGATCGTCGGCGGTGATGATCACGGTGTCACGAAATGTCAAGGCAGACCTGGAGAGTCGGTACCGCAAGATCGGCCCGGTCTTCTATGTGGCCAACGGCGTCACTCCACCGATGACCGTTGGCCCTGAAGTGCTCGGCGGCCTCGGGCTCACCGCTGGCGCATATGCGCTCACGGTGGGACGCCTCGTACCCGAGAAGGGCCTTGATCTTGCCGTCGATGCGTTCGCAACATTCGCTTCCGACCCCGAGCTGGCAACGATGCAGCTCGCCGTGGTCGGTGGCGCGCGTCACAGCGACGAGTACGTCGCCGGACTCGAGGCGCGAGCGCGGGGGCTTGGTGCCCATGTGCGGTTCCTCGGGGTTCGCACCGGCGCCGAGCTCAACGCCCTGTATCAACATGCTGCGGTGTTCATCGCGCCGTCGTACCACGAGGGCCAACCGCTGACGGTGCTTGAGGCCATGAGTCACGGCCGTTGCGTCGTGGCAAGCGACATCGACGCGCATCGTGAGCTCATCGGTGATGCGGGCGCGCTGTTCCCGGTCGGCGACAGCGCGGCCCTCGCGAGTGAAGTGCGCCGCGTGTTGTCCGATGACGGCTTGGCAACGAGGTTGGCCGAAGCAGGGCGACACCGAGTGCTCGAGTCCGACGAGTTCCAATGGGACCACGCGGCCGACGAGACCGAGCGGATCATGGTGGCGCTGTGAAGCGACCCGTCGTGTGGCTGAGTGGGGCGCTCGCATTGATGCTGGTTGCGGCCGCAGTGCTCGTGGTGACACGCGACACGCCGCGCAAGCTCACGGAGCGTGCCGGGCGGGTGCTCATCATCTCGCTCCCGTACGTCACGTGGGGTGACCTCGAAGGGCCGCCGCTTCCGAACCTTGAACGCTTGATCGACGCGTCGTCAGTGGCGAGCCTCACCACCCGCACGATCGGCCGGACCGACCTGAGCGACGGTTACCTCACGATCGGTGCCGGAGTTCGGGCGACGGGCGGCAGCGTTGCGACCGACGGCGCGGCCTTCGGCGTCGACGAGGAGTACGGCCATGACATCGCGGCCGACGTGTTCCAACGACAGACCGGAACCTCGATCAACGAGGGGATCGTGCATCTCGGTCTCGCGGCCATCCTCGACGCGAACGAAGACGAAGGGCTCGACGCGATGGTGGGAGTGCTCGGCGATGCCCTCCACCGCGACGGCTACTCGCAAGCCGTTATCGCGAACGGCGATGGTGGAAGCCCGATCAGCGCGTTCCCCGAGTACCAGCGCATGGCCGCCGGTGCGCTCATGCGGTCCGATGGTGTGCTCAGGGACGGTCGTGTCGACGCCGGCTTGTTGAGCGACGCTCCAGAAGCACCATTCGGTCGCCAGCTGAACATCGACGCCGCGGTCGAGGCGTTCAACGACGTGTGGCACGACCAATCCGTCGTTCTGGTCGAAGCGTCGGATCTTGTGCGGGCGACGCGCTACCAGCCGCTCGCCGTGAAGGGCCAGCGGCGAGCCCTCTTCAAGCAAGCGCTCCGTGCGAGCGACCGTCTCGTCGGTGGGCTGCTCGAGAGCGTCGACCCCGAGCGCGACGCGGTCATCGTGTTGAGCCCGGTGCCATCGGTTCTCGGCTCCACGCTGACGGTCGTCTCGGTGCGAGCGCCCGGCGTCGAGCCAGGGCTCTTGCGGTCGCCGAGCCTGCGCCGCCCCGGCTTCGTGCAGATCGTGGACGTTGGGCCGACGGTTCTCGAGCTCGTCGGTGTGAAGCGCCCGACCGAGATCAACGGCCGACCGATGACCGTGGCGTCGACCGGTAGATCAGCGGCGGAACGGCGCGCGTTCCTCGTCGACGAGATCGACGCGGCCGAGTACCGCGACGAAGTTTCCGACGCGATGATCATCACGTTCATCGCACTCCAGGCCGTGCTCGCGCTTGGCGCCGTACTCGTGCTCATCGGCCGGGCCGGTACCAAGGCTCGCGCCCGGGTGCGCTTCGCCGGGCTCGCGCTCCTCGCGTTCGTGCCCACCGTGTACCTGGCCCGCCTCGTGCCGTTCCACGAGGTCAAGCTCCTGTACCCCGTGTTCCTCATCGTCGCGGCGTGTGGATTGGCCGCGCTCTACCGCGTTGTCGGGTGGCGCCACACGCTCGATCCACCGATCATCGGGCTCGCGGTGATCGTGGTGCTGCTCGTGGGCGACGTGATCCTCGGCGCACGGCTCCAGCTCGACAGCGCCTTCGGGTACACGCCAACCGTTGGAGTGCGGATTTCGGGCTTTGGCAACATCAGCTACGCCGCACTCGGTGCGGCGGTGATCATCCTCGCGGGGCTCATCGCGCACCGAGTGCCGGGGCGCCCGGGCGTGCAGATCGCCATCGGGATCATGGGCTTCGCGCTGCTCGCCGACGCCGTACCGATCTGGGGTGCCGACGTGGGCGGCGTGCTGTCGATGATCCCGGCGTTCGGCATCACGGCCGCCCTCCTGCTCGGCAAGCACGTACGGCCGAAGCTCCGCACGGTCCTGGTCTGCATCGCAGCCGCCGCCGTCGGCCTGGTCATCGCGTCCGTCCTCGACCTGTCTCAGGCGGAAGAGCAGCGCACCCACCTCGGACGATTCCTCGAGGAGGTCAACGACAACGGCGTGTCAACGATCACCGACACGATCTCGCACAAGCTCTCGCAGAACCTCGCGACGATCACGTCGTCGATTTGGGGCGTGATGCTGCCGGTTGTTCTCTCCTTCCTCATCTACCTCTCGTTCGGCTCCCGGCGCCTCGGCGCGCTCACCCGTCGCATCCCCGAGCTCCGCGCGGCGCTCATCGGGTTCACTGTGCTTGCCGTGCTCGGGTACTTCCTGAACGATTCCGGCATCAACATCCCTGCGATGATGCTCGCCGTGCTGGGCACCACGCTGGTCACGCTGCTCGTCCGTCGAGACCCGAGCGACGATGACCGCCCGGCCCGATCCCAAACCAGATCCCAGACTGGAGTTCGGACCAGATCCCAAACCAGTTCACAGAGCAAGGCGCGCTCCGCACGTTGAGCGAGCCGTCGCAGTCCGTCGACGGGCCGAGTCGGCGCGTCAAGGTGACCGTGCTGGTCGCATTGGCCCTGCTTCTCGTGGCCGGCACGGCCACAATCGAAGCGTGGCCATTCACCGGTTGGCGGCTGTACAGCAACACGAAGGGCCCGACTGCAGGCAGCTTCATCGCCTACCGAATCGGACCGGAGAACGGCGAGCACCTCGTCGACTACCACGACCTGCCGTACGCATACCAGCGGACGCCGTACGTGCTCAACAAGTTCCCGAGCTCGACCGCGCGTGAACGCGAAGCAGCGTGCGATGGCATCGCGTACGGCGAGCGCGAGGTCGGACGACCCGTCATCGCGATCCGGATCTATTGGGAAGTTCGTCGCGTCGTCCCGGTCGACGGCGAGCGTCACACCAAGCTCCTCGAACGCGAGCTGCGTTACACCTGCGCTCGGGCGTCAAGCACATGAACTTCCT